>JAUVIX010000093.1 GCA_030592565.1 Chlorobiota bacterium | reverse complement strand
TTTACCGGATAAAAATACTGTTTTTTGTTCTGATAATGAAATTTTTATAAAAAATTATTTTATCATTTGAAGAATTTCATCAACATATTTTCTGCCATTTGATAAACGGGGTACCTTGTGTTGTCCGCCCAGCTTGTTTTTCGACTTTAACCAATTATAAAAAGTACCCTTTGGAAGTGCCCTGATAATCGGTTGTCGCAAGATCATATTGTGATAGCGTTTTGCCTCATAATCTGAATTCAGCGATTTTAGTGCATTATCAAATGTTTCACAAAAATACTCAATACTGTCAGGCTCCTGTTCAAACTCGATCAACCATTCGTGGGCTGCATTCTCACCCTTTTTAAAGAAACAGGTGCCGCCGTATAATCACTTATTATTGCATTACATTTTCTGCTTGCTGTTGCAAGAGCCTTTTCCGCATTATCAATTATTACCTCTTCACCAACTGCATTGATAAAATTTACTGTCCTTCCCGTTATCTTTATTCTATAAGGGTTTAAGCATGTAAATTTTACAGTATCGCCAATGATGTATCTCCAAAGACCTCCATTTGTTGAAATCACGAGTGCATAATTGATGTTGAGCTCCACCTCATTTAATGAAAGTGTGGCAGGATTATCAGACTCCAACGGATCCATTGGCATAAATTCATAATAGACTCCATAATCCAGCATTAACAAAAGATCGTCACTGCCAATCTGATCCTGTAGCCCAAAAAATCCTTCCGAGGCACTGTATGTTTCCATATAATGCATTTGCTCAGAGGGAATCAACTCTTCAAATTGTTTTCTGTAGGGAGAAAAGTTTACACCGCCATGGAAAAATGCCTCAAGATTGGGCCATACTTCCAGAATGTTATTCTTGCCGGTAATTTCCAAAATCCGTCTTAAGAGTAGCAGAGTCCACGAAGGCACACCAAGAATATTTGTTACATTATGGCTTATAGTTGATGATGCCATCTTCTCAATTTTGCTTTCCCACTCATCCATCAAAGCAACAGAGCGTTTCGGTACTCTTATAAATTCAGCCCAATAGGGTAAATTTTGAACAATTATTGCCGAAAGGTCACCGTCGTAATAGTTTTCATTATTGATTTCAGTGATTTTATGACTTCCTCCCATTGCAAGTCCGCGACCATCAAAAATATATGTGTTGGGATAGTTATTGCAATAAATTGACAGCATGTCTTTTCCCACTTTGTAATGACACTCTTCAAGTGATTCTATGCTGACAGGAATGTACTTACTCTTTCCTGCGGTGGTGCCCGATGATTTGGCAAACCATTTTATTTCAGAGCTCCATAAAATATTCTGTTCTCCCTTCCGCAAACGGTCAATATATGGCTTTAACGATTCATAGCTGTTAACAGGAACTCTCTTCTTGAATTCTTCAACCGAATTGATGCTTGCATAATCAAATTTTTTTCCCCATTCGGTATTCTTTGCCTGAAAAATTAGTTTCTTAAACCACTCTTCCTGAACCTCATTCGGGTATTTCATAAAAAGCTCGATTTGGTGAAATCGTTTTTTCATTAACCAGGATATAACCGAATTTATGAGAGCCATAGTTTACAGATAATAAAAAACTCTAATTGAATTGCAAAACTAATATTAAAATGTGAAATATTGGTTTTAAAATTTCCTAGAATTGTATAACTCAGGTTTCGCATTAACAAAAAACCAGAGATTAAGCCGTTTAGTAAAAATCGAAGAAGAAATAATTATAATTCTACAAATCAATTATTTGGGCTAAAGCCATTGCCTTTTAATAATTGGATGAGCGGCATAAATGCCGCCCCTATTTATTATGTTCCAGACTATCTGTCAAACATAAATAGCCACCACATTTATGTGGTGGAGTCAGATGAATAGGTATAGAGAAGAGGCTTTAGCCAAAAATTATACCGATGGTAATTAGGCTCCTAAATGAATAAGTATTTTATTATTTTTGTAAAAAATTTAATGATGCTTCTGTTTCCAAATTGTAAAATTAATCTTGGTTTGGCAGTGACCGGAAAGCTGACTGACGGTTTTCATACCATTGAGACTGTTATGTATCCTGTCCCGCTTTATGATGTCCTTGAGATGATAATTTCACCAAAGGGAAAATTTTCATTTCAGACATCCGGTTTGGAAATTCCGGGAAAACCAGAAAACAACCTTGTTGTGAAAGCATATAAACTATTGACGGAAGATTTCGATTTAAAGCCTGTTGAGATTCACCTTCACAAAGCAATCCCAATGGGTGCCGGACTTGGAGGTGGCTCTTCCAATGGTGCTTTTGCAATTAAGATTCTGAACTCGATTTTCAATCTGAATTTGAACAAAAAAAAAATGCAGCAATATGCAGGCAGGCTGGGAAGCGACTGCCCCTTTTTTATTGAAAACAGACCTGTGCTGGCAAAAGGCAAGGGAGATATTTTTGATAAGATTGAGATTGATTTGCCAGGATATAGCTTTGTAATTGTTAAACCTGACATTCATATTAATACTGCTCAAGCCTACTCAATGATAAAACCTGCAAAAAATAAAATATCTTTAAAAGAGATTATCGTTGAGCCTCCTGATAAATGGAAGGGGCTTTTGACAAATGATTTTGAGCATCCTGTTTTTGAAAACTATCCGGAGATTAAAGCAATTAAAGATAAACTCTATAAATTGGGAGCCACTTACACCTCAATGAGCGGAAGCGGATCGGCTGTTTATGGTATTTTCAGGGAGGAGCCTGATTTGGAGGATAATTTTGATGGGTGCTTTGCTTGGAATGGTGAAATTATATAATTTATATGGGAAAATGATAAAACAATTTGACATTTGCAAATCTTTAATCCGGTCGTTATGAACTCTAAAACAATAATATCATCTTTGACAAAAGTTAAAAAGTACATTTGTCCTCTCATAGTAATTATTCTTTACTTTATTTTTTCTTTTCCTCTCAATCAACTTCTAATATTCATTTGGGATTTTGTTTTTAATATTATTCCTATTAAAAAATCATATATTGTTGCTGATCATTTAATTTCATTCCTTGTCATTGTTTATTTCGTTTTTTCTATTTATCGTTTCATTATTAATTATCTGATAAACAAAAATTTCTGCATTTCATTTTTAACACCGTTATTTATTATTTATATCATAAATAGGTTCGTTAATACCTCAGAAGTTGATTTTTACCAGTTTTATGCTACTAAAATATATTATGCAGATACTATCATTCTGATCTTCATATTCGAAACAATATTGTTTATTCGCAATTATTTAAATAAAGAGAAGGATAAAGACGATAATGACGACATTGAATTCATAGAGGATATTGAATGGACTGAAAACGACAAGGATATTTTAGGTGTACAAAGTTTTGCAAAAAGATTAGCCGAATTAATATTAAAGATTAAATCTAAAAATGCCATTGGAATAGGTATTGTTGGTAAATGGGGTGAAGGGAAGTCCTCATTTATCAATATGATGAAACCTTTTTTTGAAAATGGTATGGACACTATTTTTATTGACTTTAATCCCTGGACCAACAGTAAAGCCGAATCCATTACTATTAAATTTTTTAAAATCTTTTCCAAAAGTTTATCACCCTATGTGCATAATAATTTCAGATATTACATTAACAGGTATTCAAAATCTTTAAGTAGTGTCGACCAATTTGGAATCTCAGGTCTTGTCAATAGTTTATCTAACTCAGGTGACACAGAGAAGATTCAGTTTGATAATATCAATAATACCTTATCAAAACTTGACAAAAAAATTATTGTTGTAATTGATAACCTAGATAGATTGGATAATGAAGAAATCATCGAAGTATTAAAAATAATAAGAAACACAGCGAATTTTAACAATACAACATTTATCGCTGCTTATGATCGGGAATACTTGCAACAAGCAGTAAGCCAAATTAATCCATATAACAAAGAAGAGTATCTTGAAAAAATCTTTACTCTCGAATATCCCTTACCTGAAGGTGAACCAAATATAAATATTAAACTTCTAAAAGAATATCTTATTAAGTACCTCCCGGAAAAAGAAGCGGAAATTAATTCATTAATAAGTTTTTCAAATGACTATCATAATCCTGCTTTAGAATCCAATTTTATTGAAGTTCATAGTTTTCTGCCTACAATTCGGGATGTGAAACGCTTTATAAATTCTTTTATACTTGATTATAGGATGGGTGGAGAAGAACTACATTTTTCTAATTTTTTCTTTTTGGAATTATTTAGATATAAATTGTTGGGTTGTTACAGCATATTAAAAAAGGAATATTTCTATTACCTAAAATCAGATTTGTCAACAAATCGAGATCTCCAGCTAAATATGATTCATTTTCAAACCGAAAATTTTTGCAAATACTTAAAAAGCAGAGACACTTCAGCTTCTCACATTAGTCTTTCACAAATAATTCTTCCTTTGATTTTTAGGTATTATACTCCTGATCAATATAAAACATCAATTGTTTTAGTTGGTAAAACATATAGGTATTTTTCCTATAGAAATATCGATTCGTTACCCGTAAAGTTTCTAGAAAGAATACAAACAAATAATTTTGAAGATTTCAAAAAACACATTGATAATCGCTTGGAAGAGGTCGAATCCAAATCACCTACAATAAAAGAACAAATGAAGAATGAAATACATAATGGGTTAATGTCATATGATATTGATAAAATTGATAGTAAGGATAAGCTGGAAGCTTATTTTAAAAAGCTTATATATATATCGAATTTATTTCAAGATTTTTTTATTAATACAACAAATAATCTTTTCACTACATATAAAAGTCTTAAGGATAGTGAAATACTTCAGAAACTTTATGGCGATGATTTTAAAGAGGTCGAAAGTTTTATTAGAAATGAATTTGATGGTGCCGCTAATCCATATAATGAAACTTTCATCCTAAATAACTTAATTCGTCAGTACATTTATAATCCTAAAGAAACAGAGTTTTTCATTACAAAGGAAGAAGCACAGGAATATTGCGAATCATATTTTAAGAAATACCTTGAAACCCAAAAAGAGGTAGAAAACCATACATTTGAGATGTATCATTGTTGCATCCAAAATATTGATAGTAAAACTAATATTGTCAAACTCACAGCAAATGCAAGTAAGTATTTTAAAAAGTTCATATTGGATCATCCAGCCAGGTTTATTGAACAGCTTATCAGACCTGAAGTTATAATCCTGTCAGGTCAAGAAGTAAAAATGATGGTTTTTTATCCCTTTATTGATACAATTTTTGGAAATTATGCTAAATTTGGAAAGTTCATTCTAGATAGTAAATATAATGATATACCATACATTGATAAAATTAGAGAATATTGGCAAGAATACAAAGGAAGAAATTATAAAAACTTTGTAATAAAAGATGAAGATAGAGGACTATTTCCACATGTTCCTGATTAACTTTACATTTCAATTAAAATAGTTAATATTATGATTATTATTCAAATAACTATATTTTTATCATTTGATTGTAAATTGGCTACTTCGGAGCAATCCTCAATAAAAATAAAGCAAGAACACCGAAAATAATATTTGGCAGCCATACAGCAAGAACAGGGTTGAGATCGCCATGGGTGGCAAAGACAGTTGAGATTTGCTGGAACAAAATAAACCCGAATGTGAGTGCTAATGCTTCCCCGCTTTAATCAGAGCGCATAAGGTACTTCCCGCCTGTCCGCCAGGCGAACCATTCGGACGGGAATGAAAGAATCCATTCTTTCGGATTACTTTGTCAGACGAAGCTTGCGAAGTCTGAACTGGCGCGCAAGCCTGACGTTAAAATCCGAAAGAGCGTTCGTTTGCAGGATATTCTAATATCCGTAAACCCTTGCCTCAAATTTTTCAACTACAACCCTTAAAACACAAACATTATTTATAGCTGGCAGGTTATAAGTGAATTCTTTCCCTGAATAATGTTTCATTATTACATTCATCCCGAGAATCTTCTCGTCACTGTCCTCAATGAATTCTACGAAGCCGTGAGCCAAAACACTTCTGTATTTCATAGTATAGCTACAGGCTACACTTTCATTCCTAATGTACATCTGATGATCGGTACTGAAAGCAATAGAAACTTTATTATTGCCTTTTAAAATATCCAATTTCTTCCCTTCCTTACCGGAATGAAGATAGATGAAGTTCCTGTCTAACCCAAAATTCATTGGAATGACATAAGGAGTATTGTCCTTGTCAACCATAGCAAGATAGCCAACATCACATTTGTTGATGATTCTGTCTATATCTTCTTGTAGTTTTACTGTTCGGGGTTTCATTACTCTGCTGCAATTATTAGTAATTATTTTGGAACTCCAATACTGCCATCTTTCAACTCCAAACGGAATTTTTCAATCTTTTCATTCCAAATTGCAGTCTGCATTATCTGAGTGGTATCTTTGCTATTTTCATATATTATCCATTTTAATGGAGAATACTTATTTTCTAGAAAGTAATTAAATTCAATAACACATAATGTATCTCCTGGTTCAGGAAAAACATCTCTACCTGTGCTGCTAAGCCAGGTAAAAATTGTAACGCCGGAGCTATAGTTGAAGTTATTCATCCATTCATGCTTTGGCAATTTTCTTGATGGATAGATGACATTAACAGGCTTCAATGAAAGGGTATCAAATTTAACAAACAGTTGAAATGTTGCCATTCCCCCTTCAACTTTTAAAAACGTAACAGGGAAAAATACTGAACCGGATGATTGCTCACCCAAATCAGGTAAACTAATTGTAGCATTTTGTCCAAAACTTAATGTCAGGCTAATGAGCGTTATGACCAAAATTATTACTGTTCTTTTCATTTGTGTAAATATTTAGATTATAATATGTACATACTTCACGAGCGTTGGGATTATGACTACCCACGTACAAGTCCAGTATTAAAAAACGAAATGGTATGATTATCTAAGAGATTACTACGGCATTTCATCGCACAAACCCCTATAAAGATACCTCGCAATGACGATAAAAATAAAAAGCTTTATCCACGGTACAAAGACCGGGATAAAGCTTTTACTTTTCGAATCTAATAGCAGTAATTTAGTCTAAGACTTTCTTACGTGCGTCATAGATTTTCTTGCTTCCATATCCAATAGCCAGTGACAGCAGGATTAAGAGACCACCGCCAATTGGGGCACCACCTCCTACAGGATTGCTTGCATTTCCTCCTCCAGCAGCAGGATCCCAAGGTTGTGGTTGTGCTGTAAGAATAAATGGAACCATCACGTATGCTACGAATGTTAAAACTTGAATTATCTTTTTCATATCTTGTTATTTTTTAAATTTACAAATAAGTTAACTACCTTTTACCTGATGAAAACCTTTTCGGTTACAACATTGTTGTTTGATCTAACCTTAACAACGTAATATGTGTTTACATCATTTACAGGTATAACATTCATACCGGGTATAACTTTATTAGCTACAACCTCTTGTCCCATCATATTGTAAACTACAACATCGCCTGTTACAGTTGCAGGAACAGTTACATAAATATTTCTTTCACTTGACCAGATACGGATGCTGTTAGCTTCCATTTCAGGTGTTCCAAGTGGTGTGAAGTGTACAATAAACCTGTTTGCATTATCATTTTTAATAAAATCGAATGTATAAGTATCTGATAACAGGTTAGTTTGGATACCAGTATATGTATCTTCGAGTACAACATTTGGAAAATTGCTTGTTTCGATAGCTTCAATTGTATATGAGCCTGAAGTACTTGAAGTAAATGCCATAGGTACACTTGTTGTTGCAGGTTGTGAATTAATTGCAAAAGCTTCTGTACCGGCAGTAGTATAAATCTGAGGCACTCCGGGTGCTGAGGATAAAAGTTTATTTGCATCCCAAACCCTGTCAAATCCCTGGCTTGCTTCATCTAAGAAACGGATATATGTTTTATCAGCATAACCGTTACCTGATGCTTGTAAAGTAAGCAAATCATCAATCTCTGATTTATAATATACATTAGCACCTACATGAGTTCTATCCGCAGTAGTCACGCCAACAGGATGTGTACCCGCAGTATTTACTTTTACCATAAATCCTTGTGTAGCCGGAATTTGTGGTACACCAACACCTGCAGCCCATACCTGATATGTCATACCAAGATCATCCCAATAACTAATAGATGCATTTACACCTGCAGGAAAAGCTAATGTAAAAGTACCACAATCAATTGGTGATGAATAAGGATTACCAAGGAGGTTCCACTCGTGCCAAGGTCCTGCAATGTCATTACCTACAGTTCCATTCCAAACAGCATTTATGGTATAATTGCCATTGTTAACATTTGGCATAAGTGCAGCGTTTGTTGCATTATCGACCCAAAACCAGTCGGGCTCGGTAGAGCAAGTTCCAGGAGCAACAAATAGTCCATAAGCATCTCCACCAAAAGCAATAACATCAGGTATCATACTTGGGTAAAGACCAAAACCAGGCATTTCATGTAGAGGAGGTACCCAGCAAGGACAATTTGGAGGAGTTGTACTAGTAGGATAAGTAAGATCCCTCTTTATTGAATATCCCTTCATTTCGTGAGTAGGACCGGCAACTAATACATTACCAAAAGATGTCCCGTCACAGAAAGTAGGTCCGGGATAAGAATCAACACCCATATAGGTATTATTGTCATTGTCCCACTCATTAAGCCAATAACTTGCAAAATCACCGGAAACTGTGTTATTTACAGGTGATGATATAAGATGCCATCCATTATCAGGTGTAGCTGATCCACCAGGATCATTTTCATTGTACATATACCTGTCGAACCTGTAAAATCCATTACCGCCTAATCCTCCATTATCAATAAATGATCCGGCTCCTCCTACATTATCAGAAGTAATATAGAAATAACCATCATTTGTAAACAGGCCGCCAGTTGTAAGCTGTCCACCAGGTGCAACTGTTAACATAGCACCGGTAGCAACATTTAATATACCTGTTGTAACAGGAACTGTAATAACAGGATAAGTAGCTTTTCCTGCAACAGGAATAGTAATATCTGCACCATCAAGTTCACTAACATTACCAGGCTCGGGAGTCCAGTTAGCTAAATTAACCCAACTACCATCATCTTCTGAACCATCCCAAGTAAAAGCCAGAGGGCCGCTACTACCAACACTACCAGGGTTCAAGTTCATAATATATTCATGCGTTACAAAGTCCGTACCAACCCACCACATTAATGTTTGGCCTTTTTCAGGATAACCGGCAACTCCTTTGCTTATACCCCAGGTCAAATCTGTGTAACCTCCTAAGTAGGTAAATTGCAACTCGCACATAACTATTCCGGCAGGAACAGTAATGCCCATACCAGAAAAATCTAACCAGGTATATAACATATCGCCTGGAGATTGAGGAACATTATACCACGCATATGCGGGTAATAAAGCATAATAATTTGTTGCTCCACCTGAACTTCCTGTTGCACTTGTTCCGTAGGGTTCTAATACCAGAGGATCATACTCAACATAAAATTGTAATGTACCGATATTTTCATCGATAGCATCAAGAGATAATGGGATATTTATTACATCCCCAACAATCTGAGCACCCATATCAGGTAAGGTCAGAGTAACACTCTCTTGCGCAGTTGTAAAAGCATAACTGCCAAATAAGATTAAAAGTAAAATACTAAATTTTTTCATTTTTCTAATTTTTAGTTAATATTTTTCAATTTTAATTGTTTAATTTATTATTTAGATAATGGTGGTGTAAAACTTCCATCAGGATCGCCTGAGCATAATCCCTGATAAGATTTAGCACCTACTCCACTGACAACAGTAACACTTTGTGTTTCAAAAACATAATCAGGTGCAGGCCATGAAGATATTACAGTACCCATACGCTGACGTAGCATCAACACATCATTCATCAAAACCTGTCCTTCGTTGGAAACATCCATAGCCAATTCCTGTAATGTTGTAAAGGAACCAACACCAGCAGCTTTTTGCCTTGTCATTAACACATCATTCATAGACAGGCCTCCCCAGGTTTTAGTTGTTGTATTTTCTAATGTATAAGAACCATCATCAATACTTGAAATATAATAATCGCCACTTGTAAGCGAAATGCCACTACCAACTTCAACAACACCATTCATAAGTTTTACAGTAATATCACTTAACGGTGTACTTGCACCATTTGCATAGGTAATATTTCCATAAACTGTACTTAACTTGTTGATGAGTAAATTATTAGCATACGTACAAGGATCAGCATACTTAACCGGTTCAATGGCTGATGTTGACTGATAATACTGACCACCGTTCATTAATGCCTCATCAAAAGAGATTCCGGCAGTGGCTGTGTTATCAGTAATGTCCATTTTTACCTGAAACAGTCCAGTGAATGCACCGGGCATAAGATTAAAGCCCCCGGCATTACCTATCTGGGTCATTTCATTATCAGCTTCTGTGATAATGGCAATTTTTGAACCTGTGTTATCAACGGTGTTAACAACCGAATAGAAATTATCCATCAGGGATAATGGGGTAACAGTAACATGACTACCAGCAACCCAGTCGGCTCCAAAGCCGGCAGTGTTGTAGTCGAAATAGACCTGCAAGTCACGATGATAAGTTGTAGCAGTACTTGCCATAACCTCAACATCGAACTGCAACTGTGTACCCGCATTGACTACCTCATAATTGGCAAATTGCCAGGTCAGAGATTGGGAGATTCCCACATAACTTAAAAAAGCTACGAATGCGAAGAGTAGAGTTACTTTTTTCATCTTTTTTTTGTTTATTAGTAATTAATTGATTTAAAGATTAATAATTAAATGACATATCTATCTCTTTTTAAAGAGTATAAATATAACATCTTCGCAAATAATATCCAAATTTTTTAATCGTACTTGGTCTTAACAACCTATTATTTTGCAAATGTAACATCTTCACTTCTATTTTCCAAATTTATTTTAACTTTTTTTTTATTTAAGGATAACACCGCTTGTGTAAAGCGATGTTATCCAAATATTTAAATTTAAGGTGTTCCAACTACCTCAACGTTATCAACAGCCCAATACCATGCATAATTACCATTATCATAATAGTAGAATTTTACTTGC
>JAUVIX010000038.1 GCA_030592565.1 Chlorobiota bacterium | reverse complement strand
TTAGCAACGGACAAATTGGACAAATTGATTCGAATTTAAATTTAACAAATTTAATTTCACTACCGGGAATCCGTTTTAGTAGACCTTTAAGAATTGATGCTGATTTAGATGGAAAGGATGAATTTATTTTTCTGACTAAAGATATGCAAGGGGTAATTATTACAAGAAATGATTTTACATTTCCGGTTAGATTGGAATTGCCAAATGAAATGAAAGCTGGGACCATCATATCTCTGATAAGGAAAGGAAGTGAAAAACCAATAATATATGTGCAATTTGGCATGAACGGTTATTTTATTGAATACTCAAAAAATCCGTTATATCACTTTAAATATTTTATCTGGATTGGAATCTATGCAGGCATCTTTGTCTTCCTTTTTCTTTTACAAAAGGTTCAGCATATCAGAGCTAACAGGAAATTTGTGACGGAGCGCAAAATTGCAGAACTCCAGTTAAAATCAATTAAAAGCCAGACCGACCCTCATTTTACACTTAACCTGATTGATTCGATTGGAAACCTGTTTTATAAAGAGGACAGTGAAAAAGCCGGTTATGTTTTTGGGAAATACGCCAAATTATTACGTACAACAATATTAAGTTCCGAAAAGATTGCAGTCAGTTTGGAAAAAGAGATCGAATATGTAAAAAACTACCTTGACCTTGAAAAATTTAGGTATGATGATAAGTTCGACTATAATATTGAAGTTGATATTAAAACAGCCACACAGGTTGAGATACCAAAAATGCTAATTCATACCTTTGTTGAAAATGCTATCAAACATGGATTAAAGCATAAGGAAGGATATGGAAAACTCGACATAACGATTGAAATGTATACCAAATCAATTGATGTCAGGATCAGGGACAATGGAGTTGGCAGGCAAAAGGCGAAGGAGTATTCAAAATTGAGTACCGGTAGAGGGTTGCAGATACTCGATAACATGCTGGATTTATATTTCGATCTAAGAAAAGTAAGGATTAGCTATCAAATAACTGATATTAATAATAATGATGGGAAACCTGACGGAACCCTGGTTGCAATTAAAATACCTGTAAAAACCAAAAAATGAAAACACTAACATGTATCATTCTTGATGATGAAAGAGGCCCTCGAGAACGTTTGGCCATTTTACTGAGCAAAATGGAGAATGTCAAAATAATAGGTATTGAAGAAAAACCTGAAACAGCAATAGAAACCATTATTAGGAAAAAACCTGAAGTTGTTTTTATTGATGTAGAAATGCCCCGGATGAGCGGTTTTGATGTGGTGAAAGAAGTACGCAAAACACAGCTCGACCAGGATTTTATATTTGTTACAGGTTATAACCAATACGCAATTAAGGCTATTAAAAACGAAGCATTCGATTTTTTACTGAAACCGGTTGACATAGACGAATTGAAACAAACCATGGAAAGATACAAAAAGCGATTATTGACAAATCCCAAAGAAATCAACTACAAGGATCAGGATTTATTAAAATGTTTAACAGAAAGGGAACTGGAAATATTAACCTTAATTGCTGATTATAAAACTGCTCAACAAATTGCCGAAGAACTGAACCTGAGCAAACATACTGTTGATACTCACCGGAAAAATATCCTTGAAAAGACTGGCTTGCATAAAACTTCTGAGTTAGTTGTATTTGCGAGGGAGAATAGATTGGTTTAAACATGCTTTATCTATTCAATTGACACCTGCAAAATCAACCAGATTACTGATTTAAATTATTCTCACCATTTAACACTTAAAATTTCTTATTCAAAATTCGCATCCCCTTTTGATGGTATGGATTTAACCTTTTGGTGGTATTGCCTATTGGGTTAGTCTTGCCGTAGTTTTGCTGCATAAAATTTAAAATCACGTATTATGAAAACAATTCAATTGATTATTCTATTCAGCTTTTTCGCTTTTTATTCTAATGCACAAAGCCTTTCACCGACTGTTATTTCGTCATTTGGCGGTAGTGATCCGAATTCAGGGACAAGCTGGACAATGGGCGAAAGCCTGACCCATACATTAGACAACGGGCAGAATATCCTGACACAAGGATTTCACAACGACAGTTGTATCTGTATTACCATTACAAATGACCAGGATGAAGAAATCATTTTTAATGTGTTTCCGAATCCCACTGTTAATTATGTAAGGGTTACCAATAATACAAAAGGCTCCTATCAATTATCTGTGTTTTCAATTGATGGGAAATTGAAAATGCAAGGTAGTTATACAGAACCAGATGTAGTAATTGATTTATCAAGCTATTCCAAAGGGATGTATATCCTGCGAATTAACTATGAAGATGATAGTCATAAAAACAAGAAAGTATTTACAAGAAAAATTAATAAACAATAAAATTTACTATTATGAAAAGATCAATTTTAATTTCAGTTTTGTTTCTAATCGGCGTGGCATTATTTTCACAAAGCCCCGATGCTTTTAAATACCAGGCAGTTGTAAGGGATGCTAATGGTAATTCTATTTGTAATGATAATGTTTCATTCAAATTTATTGTGCACCAGGGAAGTCCTACAGGTACTGAGGTGTATGAAGAAACGCATGATGTAACTACCAATGATTTCGGATTAGCAAACCTGGAAATCGGTAACGGAACGACTTCAGGAAACTTTTCTAATATAGACTGGCCAAATGATACTTATTATATTACTGTGTATCTGTATGATGAAGGAGTTGCTAATTATGTGGAAATTGGAACAGAACAGGTTTTTTCGGTACCCTATGCTAAGCATTCAGCCACAACAAATGATGCAGTTAATTCGGGAAACCTTGACGGGCAACCCCCGGATTATTACCTGAACTGGAACAACCTGGACAATATCCCTTCCGATATTGCCGATGGGGATGATGTGGATGATGCGGATAATGATGCTTCAAATGAAATTCAAACTTTAAGTCAAAGTGGTAACAATGTTACTCTTTCTTATGGCGGTGGAACAGTTAGTGTTGCTGATAATGATAATAACTCAAGTAATGAATGTCAACAACTTTCATTATCTGGAAATTCATTAACGCTGACAGGTACTTGTACAAATTCTACAGTTACTTTGCCAGGTGTTTCTCTTTGGTCTGAAGATGGAGATGATATTTATTATTCAAATGGAAATGTCTCAATTGGAAGTACACCTAATGCTAATGCTAAACTGGAAATCGAATCAAATGGAGGTGATGATGGATTAAGAATTGAGAACAATAGTTCAAATATGGCAATAAGAGTTATTAATAGTACAAATGCTCATAATGCCCTTTCAATTACAAATAATGCAAGTGATGCTAATTCAATAGATATTAATCATAATGGAACCGGCAAAGGAATAGATATTGATCACAATGGTTCAAATGGCAGGGCTATGGATATACGAATTAATAGTACAACTAATGATGATGAATTAATTTGGGCTCAAACAGATGGTTTGGGTATTGGAGCATGGTTTGAAATTGATAACTCAAGTAACGATAACCCTGCCTTGATTGCTATCACAAATGGCACTGGTTATGCAGGAGAATTTGATGGTGATGTTCGAATATATGGAGATCTTATTGGAGGAAAATCCTCTAATTCCCAAATTAATATGACTATTGACCATCCTGTAGATCAGGAAAACAAAATATTAAATCATTCCTCATTATGCAGCCCTGAAATGACAACCGTTTACAAAGGCAGGGCAACTCTCCAAAATGGAGAAACAATAATCCAACTTCCGGATTATTTCGATGCTTTAAACCATCCTGAAAACAGGGAAATAAACCTTACATGTATTAATGGTTGGTCACCACTTTTCCTTGAAGGAAAGATAGCCAACAACCAATTTGTAGTTAAAACCACTGAAATTGGGAACCCAAACCAAGAATTCAGTTGGATTGTTTATGCTGTTAGAAATGATAAATATGCCCAGAATAACCCGCTTGTTGTGGAGGAGGAAAAGGGTGTTAGGAATAGGTTTGTGAAGGGGGAGATGATATATAATTCTAAATAATTATGAAACTTAGACCAATTAATCAGAAATCTAAAAAACGAAAAGGATCAGGTTGGTTTTTAATAATCCTACTTATTCTCGGATTTATAGCTTCCGTTTATCTGTTTAACAACACAGCACTTAATGAAATAATCCATCCACAAATTCTGTAAACATGAAAACATTATCAACTAAACTTAATAAGTTAACCTTGGTTTTTCTATCTCTTTTTATGAGTTTTCAATTAGGCTGTAAAAAGGAAGACCCATTAATACCTGGAACTACACCAAGCCCTACATCTACAAGCGAAGTACATATTTTAGAAGGGAGTAGTTTAAGTAACCTAACTTCATACTCTGGAGCAACTGGAGAGATCAAATTCAACAATTCGGTTGATTATAAAGCAGGAGATATATTGGTTCCAAATGAACTAAGCGATAAAGCACCTTTTGGATTTCTGAGGAAAATCACCTCAATTTCAGGTGATGGAAAAACACTTCTAACAAAGCAAGCTACACTTGAAGAAGCAATTGAAAATGGAGGTTTTTATTTTAAAAAACAGCTAAAACCAGAAAAAAACTATAATTGGAATTTAAAACCTGGAGTGAAATTCTCAGGAGGCACAAAAGACTTTGACTTTGATTTTACATTAACAGATTTTGTAATTTTTGATGAAGATGGTAGCCCGGCAACAACAAATGACCAAATCCTCGCAAACGGTTCCATTAACTTTAATTATACTTTAATTGATAGTTTGTGGATTAAGAATTTCAAATTAAAATACTTTGAGTTTAAAAATGTAGTTTCTGTAAGTTCAGAAATTGAGGTTACTTATACTTTTTCATCTAATAACATTTATAAAGAAAAAACCCTTGGTGACCCTTATCAGTTCCCAACTTTTTTAGCTGGTGTAATTATGGGCATTCCGGTTTATGTTACTCCCTATCTTGAGATAATTATTGGAACAGACGGAAAAGTTTCTATTAGCACATCAAAAGTAACCCAGCAAACAACACTTGAGGGTGGGGTAAAATATGAAAATGAAGATTGGACATTGATAAAAACTTTTGATAATGAATTCACATATGAGAATCCCTCACTTAACTTTGAAATAGAAGCCAAAACATTTGCGGGGCCAAGATTAACTATGATGATTTATGATATTGCGGGGCCATATGGGCAGGTTGATTGTTATTTAGAATTAGAGGCTCATAACAAAACCTTGTACTGGGAACTCTCTGCTGGGTTGGATGTAAAAATTGGAGTAAAAGTGGAAGTAATAAGTGTGACACTGGTTGATACGAATTGGATGTTAATTGACTTTAATAAGTCATTAGCCAGTGGAGAAATTGGTGGCGGAAGTGGAAACTCCTGTCCAGGAATCCCAACAATTACATATCAAGGTCAGACTTACAATACAGTACTTATTGGAGAACAATGTTGGTTAAAAGAGAATATGAATTACGAAACTGGAAATAGTTGGTGTTATGCCAATAATCAAACTAATTGTGAAACATATGGAAGATTATATGATTGGGAAACTGCCTTAGGAGTTTGCCCGTCAGGGTGGCATTTACCAACTGATGAAGAATGGAAAATCCTTGAAGGAACTGTTGATGGCCAGTATTCGGTGGGTGATCCAGAATGGGATCAAGCCGGATGGCGGGGCTTGGATGTTGGAAAAAATTTGAAATCCAATTCAGGATGGTCGTCAAATGGAAACGGTTTAGACCTATTTGGTTTTAGTGTGTTACCAGGCGGTTATGGCATAGGTAGTTATTTTGACTTTTTAGGAGAAATTGGATATTTTTGGTCATCAACACCATATGATAACCAAAAAGCATGGGAACGAATCTTTAATTTTGAAAATGATAAAAGTTTTAGGGGTAATTTTGATAAAGCATGGGCTCGGTCAGTGAGATGTCTAAAAGACTAACAAAATCATATTTTTATAAGATAAATGATATTTGTTAGAAATAGCTAAATTCTTAAATGAATTACCTGATTTAGACATTCCAAAAATTGGACATATTACTTTTAAGGAACTTGATCATCATATCCCCGCATTTTGGGCTGGTGGTGCAGGTAGTTTAACAGTGGATTTATTTGTAAGTAGTTTATATAAATTGTTAAGGAAGCTATATTTATTAAACAATAGGAGGTAAATAGGTGATAAATAAAGTAATTTTATTAATAGCACTTTTACTTCAAGGTTTTATAGGTAGCTTAAATAGCCAAACCATTGATGATTTAATGATAATAATAGATACGACTAATGGAGTGAATGTTGGGGAAAGCCGTAAAGTTGAGATATATGAATCACTTAAAAATGATACTGATTCTACTGTAAGATTATACGAAATTTTAAAGAGAGAATATAAGAAAAACAGCGATATTTTTGATATAAAGATTAAAAACACGGATACCCAAAATTTTTATGAAATTGCTGGTTATGGTGTTGATTTTGATCCGGAATTATTGCCAGGTGAGGGGAAAAGGGGAATAGTTATTTACTCAACATATTTTTGTGGACATTGTAAAAAGTTGCTTGAGGAATTAAAAAACTATGCAGCAGAAATAGAGGAAAATGAGCTTGAAGTTTATTATATAATTTTAGATATAGATAATCTAATCAAAAGCAACCCTATTACTGCCAGAGATATTCATTACTCAGGCGAAATGAAAACATCAAGAAACACGATAACTAATAAGTTTATTAGAAAAATATCAATAAGGGGTGTCCCTACTGTTCTTCTCATTGATGAAAATAGAAAAGTCTCCAATCCTGTAAAGGGTCCCAATAAGAACAAAATAGTAAAAATAAAAGAATTTATAGAGCTATTAAATCATCAATAAACGAAGAATTGTTAAGTAATGACAGCCTATTCTGATGAAAACATATAAACTATTACTGAATTCTTAACTGAATAATAAAGAGCAAACCCAATTGTCAAGGTTTGAGAGGTCTTAAAAATACATATAGCGAAGAAATTTCTTTTGAAAATGGATTGATCCTTAATTCCTATAACATGTGGTCAATCCACTCCAAATCAAAAAACTTCCAAGCAATGTTTGCCCTTGTGCTGCCAAACTCCAATTTTTATGAACTAACTCAAACCTGCCAGAAAAGTCACAATTCCGGTATAAATTATTTCTATGAATTTGAGGAATTGGAAATAGTTAGTTTATCCATAAATAAAATAGAGGCCACCATTCGGGGAGCCATTATATTAAAAATGCCGGGTGTTGATATTATATACAGGGGGAAATTTATTTCGATATGCACCAGAATAGATTCCTTAATGGATTGGAAGTTAAACGAAATAGAAATTGAGTGGGAGTAGAATCATCATCACTTAACAAACTTCTTAATCGCTTCAACACTTTTATAATCTGTAATCTGCACAAAATAAATATTGCCTTAGTCTTTAATAGAGAACTTCCAGGCACAAAAATATTCCTCGGGATGGGGGTCGGGAGGACAAGCTATAACTTCTGTTTTTATTCTGGGGTCAATAGCTTCGGCAAAGGTGGTATATTCAACAAGTCCACCGGATTTGCAGGGGTAGTCGGCCAGCCCTTTTCTTTTACGTGCCACCTGCACCCTACACTCATTCATTCTGAATACAATGCTATTTTCTGTTTGGTCAGTAAACGATTGCTTATTCACAAAATTATAGAGACGAAATTCCAATGCTTTTTTCAAACCTTTAATTCCGGGCCTCTCAGACAGATTCAAAAGTCGTTTTATCGACCATGCCTCAAAAGGAGAGAAATGCGCCCAACAAGAATCGTTGCAGCGTTTTGCATCATTCATCCCATATTTAAATTCAACGGACTGAAACCAAACACCATCATTTGCAAGCCAGTTTACAGCCATTGCATTTTTAAGCTCTTCAAGCTTATCGTCTGGCAGATCGAGCAACGGCTTTGGAATATCATCTTCCATCTCAAAACCAAGAGTTTTGGCTATACGTTTCATCTGTATTAAAGAACTTCTTTCCCAGGCCTCATTCATTACGGCAAAAGCTTTTTCTGTTCCCATCTGGTGTTGCACTTCAGCAAACCATAAGGCATGATGCATCATCGTACGGTGAAAAAAATCAAGAATCAGTTGTGCATTTTCCTTTTTTGTTAGATTCTTTGGGTCTGTGTTCATTCTTTTGATTTTTTATAGTTTCTAAACTAATGCCTTGCTATATTTTTTGCCCCGTATAAATCGTTGCAACTCCAAAAGTAAGCGGCTTTTGCTTTGTCTGACTAAATCCTGTCTTTTGCAAAATTTTCAAAAACTCCTCACCTGCCGGAAATTTACCAACAGATTCAGGCAAATAAGTGTAGGCTGAGCTGTCACCAGATATCATCTTACCAAGTCCGGGTAAAATATTCTTAAAATAGAAGTTGTAAACCTGCTTGACCGGAGATTTTTTTGGCTTTGAAAATTCAAGCACTAGTATCATAGCACCCTTTTTTAGAACCCTGTTCATCTCCGTAAGCCCTTTTTCAAGATTTTCAAAGTTCCTAACCCCAAATGCCACCATTGCAGCATCAAAATAGTTATCCTCAAAATGTAAATCCTCAGAATCGCCAACCTGAAGGTCGATTATTTTATCAAGTTTTTTATTCTTTACTTTCTTTTGCCCGATCGTCACCATATCCTCGGCAATGTCCACCCCGATTATCTTTTTAGGGTTAAGCTTCATTGCTTCGATGGCGAGGTCTCCGGTACCGGTTGCCACATCGAGAATAATTTCAGGATTATTTTTTTTGAGAATTTTGATTGCCGTCTTCCGCCAGCTATAATCAATCCCTGCCGACAGAAAATGATTCAGAAAGTCATAGCGGGGTGCAATGCTGTTGAACATTGACCTAACCTGCTGTTTTTTGCCTTCTTTGTTTATACTTTCCACTGTTTTTTATTCTTTGACAAAGGTAAACTTATTTTATCTCCCCAACAACACCTTCAAATAAAGCATCGGCCTCTTTAACTCTTTCCTTTCTTCAAGATTTGTCATTGCCAGGGTGAGTTTTTTTCGGAGAATATCACTGCTTGAAGCTTTGTTTATAACTGCGTTAAAAAGCCAGGGGTATTTAATAAATCGTGGTATTTTGCTGCTGATATTCAGCTCTTTTCCGATTTTAGCATATACATTGTCATCATAGTTTTTCATAAACCCCGATGAAAAATTGTCTGTTTCCAGTGCCAACTTAGCCTGTTTGGCTGCGAACATGCCACTTATCGCAGCATGGCCCACTCCTTCTCCGGTAACCGGATCAATGAGGTTGGCAGCATCACCGGCAAGCATAAAATTATCTCCTGATATTACTCTTTTTCTGTCCCACAGAGGCAGAGGATAGGCCTCAACTTTTGATACCTGCTCTGCATTTTTAAACCGCTCCTGCAAATAGGGAATCTCTTCAATGGCTTTAAACATTGCATCTTTCAGGTTGATATGTCTTTTTGAAATACGATATTGGTCAAGTCCGACACCAACATTTGCAAGTCCGTCAGACAGTGGGAAAATCCAAAAGTAACCCGGCAGTAATTCTTTAAGGAAATGCAATTCAACATAATTCTTCTCGTGAAAACCGGTTATCCCTTTATAATATGTCTTGATTCCGGTCATAGTATATTTCCTAGTCTTTAAAATACCTCCCGGGTCTTTCATAAATTTTGATGTTGCTCCATTGGCAAATATCACGATTTTCGCCTCAATATCATCACCGGATTTTGTAGAAAGCTGAATTTTGTTATTTAATCTTTTGTAATCCGTAATTTCCTCTTCTTCCAGAAACTCAACTTCCTTCCTGCTTTTCACCTCTTCTGCCATAAAATTATCGAAATCAATCCTGCGTGCAGTAAATCCGGGAGATATTGATTGATCCCAGTCACCACTATCAAGAAAAGGCAGGTCAAGTTGATTATAATTAGGGGCAACTATTCTTATGCCATGCGAATGAGTTATGAAAGGCTGTTTCGACAATTTTTCAAGCAATTTATTATCAAGCTCATTTAGGATTGTCAACACCCAACCGCTGATGCCATCACCACAGATTTTGTTGCGCGGAAACTTTGCCTTATCAACCAAGGTGCATTCAACGCCATACTTTGCCAGAAACAAAGCTGCAAAAACACCCGCAGGACCGGCTCCTACAATACAGACGTTGATTCTTTTCATCAGATGACTATCTTGTATTAATCATTTGATTTCGAATACAAAAAACGTTTAATCTTTTTGGTGGCCGTTTTAACAAATTCATCCTTTTTAACTACAATGTCATGGATTTTTGAAAATTTGTTCACCCTGGAATTTACATAATTATGCAACTCTTTTTTTAGCTCTTCATATTTTTTCTCCAAATAGTCAGAAAACTCCCCACCCTTATGCTTCATATGCTGATACTTTTCTTCAATCTCCTCACTGTTGAAATGTACCATTGCCACCAGTTTCCCTTTTTGCTGAATTACCAGAGACTCAGCAACATGTTTGAAATTGTTGATAACAGACTCAATATCTTCGGGAAAAATATTCTCGCCTCCCGGCCCGATGATTACATTTTTACTTCGTCCCCGAATGTAGAGATAGTTTCTCTTGTCAAGAATTCCCAGATCTCCTGTTTTAAACCAGCCATCTTCCGTCATCACCTCTTTTGTAAGTTCCGGCTCCTTGTAATAGCCTATCATTACATTAGGACCTTTTGCCCAGATATCACCCTCACCGGTCATTTTTTGCGGATTATGAATTTTCAGGGTAACACCCTTAAGCGGTGGACCTGTAGATTGCAATTTCGTATGCTGGGCATTAACTCCGGCAAGTAAAGGTGATGTTTCGGTCAGTCCGTACCCAATAGCATAAGGAAATTTAGCATCACGAAGGAATTTCTCAACCGTTTTATCAAGCTTGGCACCTCCAATACCATAAAATTTTAATTCACCACCAAATGTTTCCATAAGCTTTTTCCCTGCTATTCCGTTAAACTTTTTATGTAAAAACGGTATTGAATACATAAATCTTGTCAGCATATTTTTTTGGAAATTTGGCAATACTTTATTCCTGTATATTTTCTCTATGATTAAAGGAACTGTCAGCATAAGCGTTGGTCGAATCTTTTTCAGGGCAGGAAGTAAAACGGCGGGGGTAGGTGGCTTGTTAATGTAATAAATACTTGCACCACAGATAACAGGCAGAATAAACCCGATAGTATTTTCATAAGTATGCGACAAGGGCAAAACGGACAAAAAGCGATCATCGGTATTGATCTCCTGAATACTCATACTGGCTACGGCATTTGAACTTATGTTTTTGTGAGTAAGCATAACTCCCTTTGATTTTCCGGTAGTCCCTGAAGTGTAGATGATGACAACCAGATCATCCTCAGCAACCTTATATTCTCTTTTCGGTGTTAATCCCTCTTCATATTGAACTCCCGATTCACTTGTTTCCAATAATGAAAAGTCATCGATTAATATCCTGTGAACCAAAGTCTCTTTCCTGAAATTCTCAATCTTTAATTTCAGGCCGTTTGAAACAAAAATAGCTTTTGCTTCTGAGTGGGTCAATACATTTTCGATTTCAGTTTCACTAAAATCGGGAAGTATGGGTACAACAATCACTCCCATAAAAGCGATGGCAAAATATGTAATTCCCCAGTTGGGCATATTTGCACTCAAAAGTGCTACACGATCTCCGGGTTGAACCTTTAGTTTTTCAAGAAGAGAAGCTATGGACAATCTCCGCTTATCAAACTCGGCATAGGTAATTGGAGTCTCGCCAACAAAGGCTACAGCAGGCCTGTCGCCATATTTTTCAACTGACTGCTTCAGCAATTCAGGTAAAGTTAAGGTTGGGAAATCATTCATAATTATCGTTTTGGCAAAAATACAATAATTATGGGAATTTGTTTTAGACCCAAAATACCACCTGATTAGACAAATGGTTGCCTTAATTTATTTTTATCTTTGAAAAGTCTCAATAAATGCGAGAGCCTTTTTAACATTATCCTCAAGTAATTGAAAATCATTGTTTTTCAAGATTTCCTTAGTAATCAGTTTTGAGCCTATTCCTACGGCAGTAACACCAGCTTCAAACCATGCTTTCAGGTTCTCTTCCGAAGTATCAACACCACCGGTAGCCATAATGGAAGTCCAGGGCATCGGCCCACTGACTGCTTTTACAAAACCGGGGCCTCCAACAGATGCTCCGGGAAAAATTTTAACTATTTCGGCACCCAGCGATTCAGCATTTGAGATCTCAGTAAGAGTACCACAGCCCGGCATCCACAATACTTTACGTTTGTTGCATACAGGAGCTATTTCATCAACTAAAATAGGCGAGACAATAAAATTGGCACCGAGTTGCAAAAAAATAGATGCCGTTCCTGCATCAATCACCGAGCCTACCCCTAGTATAAAATCGGGATATTTTTTAATGACATATTTATTAAGCTCTGCGAATATCTCGTGAGCAAAATCACCTCGGTTAGTAAATTCAAAAACGCGCGCTCCACCGCCGTAGCAGGCATCAATCACCTGTTTGCAAACCTCTAACTCAGAATTATAGAACAAGGGCACAAGCCCTGTCTCCATTATTTTTAAACTTGTTTCAATTCTTGAAAATCGTGCCATAATTTATCTTCTATAATGGTATTCTTTATATAACAAAAGTAATTAATTTCCTGTAATGATCAAGTTTCAGCAAATAATATTACTTTTGGTCATTCGTCATTAAACAATGATCACGATGAAGCACATTGTAACCTTCGGAGAAGTAATGTTAAGGCTTGCAGCACCAGGCAATCTCAGATTCTCCCAATCGCAACAGTTGAACTCTACATTTGGAGGTGGCGAAGCAAATGTTGCTGTTTCACTGGCAAATTTTGGTTTACCTTCCAAATTTATCACCCGGCTTCCTGACAATGATATTGGCCGATGGTGTGAACAGGAAATCAGAAAATATGGTGTTGATACTTCAGCAATTCAGTGGGGTGGCGACCGTTTGGGTATTTATTTTCTTGAAACGGGAGCCGTTAGTCGTGCCAGCAAGGTAATTTATGACAGGGCTCATTCGGCCATAGCTGAAATAATGCCTGGAACCATTGATTGGGACTCTGTTTTTGAAGATGCTCAATGGTTTCATTTTACAGGAATCACACCAGCCATATCTGCTAATGCTGCGGAAGTCTGCCTGGAAGCTCTACAGATAGCCTCCAAAAAAAAACTTACTATTTCCTGTGATCTGAACTACAGAAAAAAACTGTGGAAATGGGGAAAAACACCTGCCGAGGTAATGCCTGACCTTGTTAAGGAATGTGATATTATTTTGGGAAATGAAGAAGATGCTGAAAAAATATTTGGTATCAAATCTAAGAATATTGATGTAACGAAAGGCATGGTAAATGCAGGAGCTTATAAATCAATCACAAATCAATTAAGAGAAAGATTTCCGAAAGCAAAAAAGATTGTTTTCACTCTCCGTCAATCGGTAAGCGCAAGTCACAACAACTGGTCTGCTGTTCTGTTTGATAGCGATAAAATGTTTGTAGCACCCAATTATTCAATAACCCATATTGTTGACCGCGTGGGAGGTGGCGACTCTTTTATGGCAGGTTTTATTTATGGGTTGTCACAAAATAATGATAACCAGAAAGCTCTGAATTTTGCTACTGCTGCTTCAGCACTGAAACATACTATTTACGGAGATTTTAATCTTGTAACCGTTGAAGAGGTCGAAAAACTTATGGCAGGCGATGGCTCGGGACGGGTTTTGAGATAATGAAATTATTGAGTAAAAAATATGGATGATATTTTTAACATAAAAGATAAAGTTGCGATAATCACAGGAGGGGGTGGTGTGATTGCAGGTAAAATGGCCGAAGTCCTAATTAAGTCAGGTGCGAAAGTTATCTTACTAGACCTGTTTGAAGATATTGTTGCAAACAGAGCCACTGAATTGTCTGAATTTGGTGAAGTAAAGGGTATGGTTTGCGATGTACTTAACAGAAAAAGTCTGGAAAAAATAAAAGATTATGTGCTGGCAACTTTCGGCAGAATTGACATTTTGATAAATACGGCAGGCGGAAACAAAGAAGGTGCAACCATTGGCGAAGACCAGACCATCTTTGATATGAATATGGATGATTTCAAAAAAGTAAGCGACCTTAACCTTAACGGGTCTGTTCTGCCTTCTCTTATTTTTGGTGAGGTTATGGCGAAAACCGGATCAGGTAGTATCCTGAATATGTCTTCAATGGCTGCCGATAGGGTTATAACACGAGTTGTGGGTTACTCTGCATCAAAAGCAGCAATCACCAATTTCACAAAATGGATGGCTGTTGAAATGGCAATAAAATTTGGTGACGGGATCAGGGTGAATGCCCTGGCACCAGGCTTTTTTATCGGGAATCAAAATAGAAAATTACTGACTAATGAAGATGGCAGTTTTACTGAAAGAGGTAAGACAATTATCAGGAATACACCCATGGGGAGATTCGGAGAGATAGATGAGCTGATGGGTGCTACTTTGTTTTTATGCAGTGATGCATCAAAATTTGTAACAGGAATTGTACTACCGGTTGATGGTGGTTTTAGCGCTTTTAGCGGAGTATAAAATATAGAAACACACACAGTTGGAATGATAGAAACGTGGAGATGGTACGGGCCAAAAGATCCGGTCACCCTGACAGAAATAAAACAAACAGGTGCAAGTGGCATTGTTACTGCATTGCATCATATTCCCAACGGCGAAATCTGGACTGTTGACGAAATACAAAAACGACAAACGGAAATTGAAAGCTATGGCTTAAAATGGTCAGTGGTAGAAAGCGTACCTGTTCACGAAGATATTAAAAAACAAACGGGTGATTTTCAGATATATATCGAAAATTATAAAATTACCTTGCAAAATCTGGGAGAGTGCGGAATTGAGACAGTTTGTTATAATTTTATGCCTGTTTTGGATTGGGCGAGAACGGATGTAAAGTTTCCCTATTCTGACGGGTCTTATGCACTTATGTTCGATCCGGTTGCTTTTGCAGCATTTGACCTGTTCATATTAAAAAGACCTGATGCTGAAGCAGGCTACAAATCCGAAATGATTGAAAAGGCAAAATCGCATTTCAACTCATTATCAAAAGAAAAATTAGCTGAATTGACCGGAACAATTTTGCAAGGGCTTCCGGGTTCGGAGGAGTCGTTTTAGTTAGGTGAATTACACCAGAATTTATATTAATACAAAAATATTGATGCAAAAAAAATAAAAGAAAAACATCACGGTTTTATCAGGGAGATAAGTACC
>JAUVIX010000228.1 GCA_030592565.1 Chlorobiota bacterium | reverse complement strand
ATATTTGTATAGTAGTGCTTGTGAACAAAGCCCGTTAAAAGCTGATGAATATTAATGATGAGCAAGCGTCCACGCTTGCCTTATTTAAATGGACTATATTACAATGCAAGTGGACGCTTGCACATAGTATGAAGAAGTTAAAATTATTGTTAATTGCAAGCGTGGACGCTTGCACAAAATAAAATAATTATGTGTGATACTTGCGGATGCGGTGATTCAGGAAATGTAACTTTCAGGAAACCCGGCGAAGATAATCAGGAAAATCATGAGCATAATCATGCTCATAATCACGAACACAGTCATGATGGTCGTACACATTCTCATGTACATGACCATAGTCATTCACATTCTCACGATCATTCACATGACAGGGAGATAGTAGTTGAACAGGATATCCTGGGGAAAAATAATCTGGTAGCAGAACGCAACAAAGGTTATTTTGAGGCTAAAAATATTCTTGCCTTAAATCTGGTTAGTTCACCAGGCTCTGGGAAGACAAGTCTTCTGGAGAAGACTATTAAAGAGCTCGGGAAGGATATAAAGTTTTATGTAATTGAGGGTGACCAACAGACAATGAACGATGCCAATAGGATTGATAAGGCAGGAGCTCCGGTTATTCAGGTTAATACCGGAAACGGTTGCCATCTCGATGCTGATATGGTCAACCGGGCAGTTAAAGAGCTGAATCCTGATGAAAACTCGGTTTTGATGATCGAAAATGTGGGTAATCTGGTATGTCCGTCACTTTTCAGCCTTGGTGAAGCAGCAAGGGTCGTGATAATTAGTGTTACCGAAGGTGATGATAAACCTATTAAATATCCAACTATGTTTGAATCATCGGATATTTGCATCATTAATAAAACCGACCTTTTACCATATGTTGATTTTGATGTTGAAAGGGCAAAGCAATATGCCTTGCAGGTTAATCATCATCTGAAGTTTTTTGAAGTGTCAGTCAAAACAGGCGAGGGGATGAGTGGCTGGTATGAGTGGTTGAAGGAGAGGAGTTAAGTTTTATAATGCAAGCGCGGACGCTTGCTTATAAATGTATGTTGAAATGGCAATTAAATTTAAATCAATAGGAACTATTCATACTCCTTTTGTTGATGATACCCCGTTTGGGAGTTATGAAGATGCAAAAGGTCTCTTTTATATTGAATTGAATCCAGAACTTACTGACGGGCTTTATCTGCTTGATAAGTTCAAATATCTTTATGTCATTTTCCATATTGACCGCCCGAGAAAGCAACCTCGGCTCAGAGTTAATCCACCGAAAGGAGATGGCCGTGAAGTTGGTCTGTTTGCAACACGTTCGCCACACCGGTTTAATTCCATCGGACTGACAATTGCCAAAATTAAAAGGATTGAAGGAAACAGAATTTATACCTCCGGCCTTGACATACTCGACAAAACTCCTCTTATAGATATCAAGCCTTATGTTAAGGATTTTGATGTAAAAGAAAAGGCAAATAATGGGTGGATTGTGAGCTGAGTAATGCAAGCAGGCGTTGAATGATACAAGTGGACACAAGCTACTTGCTTAGAAAGGAAATAATTCTTACCTTTGCCCGTGAACCTGTAAATATTTTTTGCTATGAGAAGTGTATTGTTTTATGCTATACTTGTCTGGTTGTTCAGTTGTATAAACAACTTAAACGCTGAAATAATAAATGTTCCCGGTGATCAACCCACCATACAAGCCGGAATTAATGCATCCGTTGCCGGTGATACGGTTTTGATCCAACCAGGGATATATATTGAAACAATTAGTTTTCTTGGAAAAGATATTGTTGTTGGGTCATTATTTCTTACAACGCTGGATACTACATATATATCGCAAACAATAATAGACGGGAATAATGAAAATTACCATTTGGTTTCATTTTTGAGCGGGGAATCCTCTGCTGCAAAAATTATCGGTTTTACAATAAAAAATGCAAATACCGGCTATTTATCTTTTCGCGGACTTTTTGGATTTGGAATAAGAATAGAAAACAGCTCTCCCACTATTGAATATAATATCATCGAAAATAATTGGTGCTATTGGTATATGAATGGTTGCGGCATTGGTATATTAAATTCTTCTGCCATTATTAAAAACAATATTATAAGAAATAATGAAGGGGCATATAACGGTGGCGGAATATTTATTGATCAGTCAAATGAAGTTGTTGTTGAAAATAATATTATCTACGGAAATATTACACAGAGCGGAAATGGAGTGGCTTATGGTGCCGGAATATGTTTGCAGAATTCCAACCATATTGTAATAAAAGGAAATCTTATATACAAAAATGAAGTTGATCATGGCAACGGAGGAGGAATTGCTCTTCGAAACACAAACAGTACAGTTTTAGACAATACCATTACGGGGAATATAATACATGGTGGTGGTGCTGGATTATTTTTAAGTATAAATTCATTCGCCGACATCCGGAACAATATAATATGGGCAAACATACCTTTAAATAGTGCCCAATTGATTGGTACGGATTATACTATCGAATATTGCAATATACAAGGAGGCCATGAGGGAACTGGAAATATTAATCTTGATCCATTCTTTCAGGATACAACAAATAATAATTATTACTTAACCTTGCAATCACCATGCATTGATGCGGGCGACCCGAACACTAATCCCGATCCGGACGGAACTATTACAGATATGGGTTTTTATTACTACGATATGAGTAATTACGGAAGTATTACAGGAACGATTTCGTTAAATGGTGGACATGGTGTTATCCGGAATGCTGTAATTAGCAGCGGCAACGATTTCGTAAATCCCAATTTAACCGGGAACTACAGGATTAACCTCTTACCAGGTACATATAACATTATTGCCTCATTGCCGGGATATGAAAATGCTTCTGTTAATGCTGTTGAAGTAATACAGAGTCAAATCTCAGCCAACGTAAATATAACCCTAAATTCTAATTACACCAACCATACTATTTACATTAAACAAGATGGAACAGGAGATTTTACTACTGTTCAGGAAGGTATAGATGCCTCGGTTGGTGGCGATACTATCCTTATATTTCCGGGCACTTATTTCGAAAATATTATTCTTAATAAAAACCTGATTATTGCAAGCAGATTCCTGACAGAGTATGATACAGCTTATATTTCTCAAACAATTATTGATGGATTAGGCAACGACCATACATTTTATGTTGATGAGAATTTGAACAATTTTACATTGATTTGCGGTTTAACATTAAACAACTCGGCAAATTATTTTCAATGTATTTATGGATATAATACTTCTTTGCGTATTCAAAATTGCAATATTACCAACACAAATTGTTCGATTGGCTCAGGTGTCAATATAAGATTCTCTAAAGGTATTATTATTGATGAAACCAACTTTGTTAATAATGAAAGAATAGGGGTGAATTTCTATTACTCGACCGAAGCAAGTATAACTAATAGCACTTTTAACAATAATTCAATAGGAGTAACAGCATATTATTCAAAAGTATCTGTTATGCACAATTCTTTCAATAATAATTTATGGGGAGTTTCAGGAGGTGGAGCAGGTACAGTAATATCAAGAAATATTTTTTTTGGAAATACTGATGCAATTACCTGTTCAGGTTCACTATTGATTGAAAATAATTATATATTATCCGGTTCTGATGGTATATACTGTAGTCAATATGCTGCTCCGGTAATAGTAAACAACCTTATAGCAAACAACACAAGTGAAGGAATTATATGCTTCATTGCTTCCCCTACAATTGTAAACAATACCATTGTAAATAATTCAATAGGAATCCGTTTTGACGATGAAAGTACCGGAGAAGTAATTGACAATATTGTTTGGGGAAACGAAAGTTCATTTTTAATTATACAAGGAGCGGAAATTAAAATTTCATACAGCTGCATCGAAGGAGGTTTTCCACCAAATGCAATAGACGGTGGTGGTAACATTTATGATTATCCTCAATTTGTAGATACAACAAATCTTGATTTTCATTTGGCACAAAGCAGCCCATGCCTTAATTCCGGCATTCCTGATACTGCCGGATTAAATATTCCCGTAACAGATTTAGACGGCAATAACAGGATATATGGTGATAGAATAGAAATAGGCCCTTATGAAATCCTCTTTACCGGTGATGAAGAGCTGTCCATTTCTGATAATTGTGAATTTATGGTTTATCCCAATCCATTTAAAGATAAGCTATCTGTATCAATACCAAACCAAAGTGATACTTTTTATAAATTTACTTTATATAGCTCTTCAGGCCAGATTGTTGAAAATATTTGCATTTCAAATTCAGGTCAAGTTGAAATTGAATTGAAAAACCTAAAAAGAGGGATTTATTTTTACAAGATACAAAATAGCTCAGGTGAAAAAACCAAGAGCGGGAAATTGGTGAAGAGGTTTTGAGAGTTAAGTTAACTGAGGCAACCGTGGACGCTTGCACGTGATACGCGCACCGGACGTTTGCTCTTAATTGAAGAATAAAATTTATACTATCTTCGTAAACCGAAAAACATCTATTTTGTCGTATATGTCAACAATGGTAAATAAAGAATATAAACTATATGATGATCCGTTGCAGTTTTATAACGCGATGCTGGCTGATATTCGCAGAGCAAAAAAGTACATATACCTCGAAATATTCAGGTTTAATAATGATTCGATTGGTATTAAATTCAGGGATGCTCTAGTCAAAAAGAGCAGGGAGGGAGTTGAAATAAAACTGCTGCTTGATTCGTGGGGTACATCTCTTCCTTCAGGTTTTTTTAGTGAGATGGTTGAGAGTGGAGGAGAGTTTAGATATTTTCAAAAAATTAAATTTTTCTGGGATTTTTTTACGAAAAATCATCGCCGAAATCACAGGAAGTTATTAGTGATTGATGATATCATAACCTATATCGGATCTGCTAATCTTACTGCTTATTCTTTAAACTGGCGCGAGTCTGTTCTGAGAATGAAATCAGGTATGACTACTGAATTCAAAGAAGCATTTCTTGAGCAGTATGGTATTTATAACAGGTATGTTTTTGAACAACTTATTAATATTCGTAAGATAACTTGTAGTGACTGTGAGGTTATCAGGGATTTCCCGTCATTAACGAAGCAGAGAGTGCGAAAAAAATACCTTCAATTGATTAAATCAGCAGAAAAAAAGATAGTGATTGAAACTCCATATTTTTTGCCGGGATATATCTTGCGAAAGGCTTTGATGGATGCTGTCAAACGTGGAGTCTCGGTGACGATAATCATACCAAAGCATTCTGATGTCAGGTTGATTGATGTATTGCGCAATAGATATTTAGGATTACTAAGCAAGGGTGGGGTTAATATCTTATTTTTTACTTCAACTAATTTGCACGCTAAATTAATTATGATAGATGAAAAGGAGTGCTCGGTCGGTTCCGCCAATTTTGATTACAGGAGTTTCAGATATCAGCACGAGATAGTTCTTGCTTTTACAGATAAAAGTGTTGTAAGTCAGGTAAGCAGGCATATCAGGACAACACTCTTAAGTTGTGTTGATTTTGATTATGAAGGCTGGTCAAACAGATCCCCTGTCCAGAAATTTTTTGAATGGGTTCTACTTCCCCTCAGGCATTTGCTGTAGTCTTCTGTACATCTCCGGTAACTTTTTGATCATAACCATTTCCCGCCATTTTTTGGAAGCAGGTTCAGCAGGAGCTCCAAAATAAGTGATACCTCCTTCAAGGTCTTTATCAACTCCCGAAGTGGCAAGAACAACTGCTCCTTTACCTATCACAACTTCTTTGTTAACAACAACCTGTCCCCATAATATTACATCATCTTCAATATGGCTGACCCCTGCAATCAGAACAGCAGAAGCAAACAGGCAGCGCTTGCCAATATATGTGTCGTGACCTATCTGAATGTGGTTGTCAAGCTTTGTATATTCGTCTATAACCGTGTCGCCCGAAACCCCTTTGTCTATTGTGCAAAGAGCACCAATCTCAACATTATCTTTGATTATAACCCTTCCGCAGGATTCAAACTTTAAGGTTTTTTTATCACGCTTTTGAAAATAGAAAGCATCTGCCCCAATCACCGTCCCTGAATGGATGATCACATTATCTCCAATAATAGAATGATCGTAAATGTTTACGTTTGAATGAATCAGGCAGTTATTACCAATTTTTACATTATTGCCAACAAATGCACCCGGTTGTATTACAGTTCCTTCACCTATTTCCGCTGTATCGCTAACCAATTTTATTGCCGGTTCAAATGGTCTGAATTTCTTAACCAGCTTCATATAATCAGAGAATGGGTCATCAGAAAAGAGTAAAGCTTTTCCTTCTGGCCGCTCCACCTCCATATTTATCAGAATTGTTGTTGCTTTTGAATTAAGAGCCTTGTCGTAATACTTGGGATGATCTACAAAAGTCAAATCACCAGGCTCTACCATGTGAATTTCATTTATTCCCCTGACAGGAAAGT
>JAUVIX010000064.1 GCA_030592565.1 Chlorobiota bacterium | reverse complement strand
TCCGCTGTCAAAAAACTTTTCGGTTACCGCTCCTATTTTATTTGCACTTTTTGTGATGCTCCTTGGAGTTATTTCGTTTATATTGTTTTCAATTCTTGATATCAAACTTGACAAATCAGAAGGTGTGGAGAATCAGGAAGTTTCAGAAGATGATGAATTTAAGATAAGCGATATTAAATTTATTATAAGCAATCTTGGCTTCTGGTATATTGCTATTTTATGTGTATTGTTTTATTCGGCAGTATTCCCTTTTCTGTTTTATGCCAACGACTTAATGGTTAATAAATACAATGTTGCTCCAAGTCTGGCTGGAACAATTACCGGATTATTGCCAATTGGTACTATGGTTTTAACTCCTGTTTTTGGAAGTATTTATGATAAATACGGGAAAGGCGCAACTATTATGATGATCGGTTCTTTGATATTAATATTTGTTCATGGCGTCCTTTCTATCCCTGTAATAACTTTATGGTGGGTTGCTGCCTTAATGGTAATTGTTCTTGGAGTCGGGTTTTCGCTGGTTCCTTCTGCAATGTGGCCTTCCGTTCCGAAGATTATTCCTGAAAAACAGCTTGGAACAGCTTATGCCGTTATTTTCTGGATTCAAAATATAGGTCTTATGCTCGTTCCTTTAATTCTAGGTTTTGTTCTTAATTCAACAAACCCTGATGTGTCACCGAATAAGATTGTTATTAAAGATGCAATTGAGAAAGCATTCAAGGAAGTATTGCCGGGAAAATCATTTACTGAAAAAGAGATTCTGAAAGCACGTGAAAAGGCTTCGGGTGCTGCTGTTGATTCAATAGTTCAATATACTCAGTACGAGCCTGTTTCGATAGAGGAGATTAATACTGATAATGTTAAAAGTGAGGTTTATCAAAGTATAGTGCAAGGCTTGCAAAATGCTACTTTTTCAAGTGATAAGAAAGAGGCATTGAAAGAAGCTGTTAAAATAGGTAAGGATAATGCATATAACGTAATTAAAAAAGAGAAGCTTAACCTGAGATACAATTATTTTTATGATATGCTTATCTTCCTTGGACTTTCAACACTATCACTTCTTTTTGCATTTTTACTTAAGATAGAGGACAGGAAAAAAGGTTATGGTCTTCAATTGCCAAATATTAAAAAATAATCAATATAATAATCAAAATTAAAAATAATGAGTAAAGAAATATTAAATCTTGAACCTAAGGCTTTATGGAAGCATTTTTACAGCCTTACACAAATACCCAGGCCATCGAAAAAGGAAGGGAAGATAATAGAATATATGAAAAAGTGGGGCGAAGACCTTGGCCTTGAAACGGTTGTTGATGACATAGAAAATGTGATAATCAAAAAACCGGCAACCCCGGGAATGGAAGACCGTAAAGGTGTCATACTTCAGGGACACCTTGATATGGTTCCTCAGAAAAATAGTGATAATGATCATAATTTTGAAAAAGACCCTATTGATGCTTATGTTGATGGTGAATGGGTGACAGCAAGAGGTACAACACTTGGCGCAGATAATGGAATGGGCGTTGCTGCTGCTATGGCAATACTTGAAGATGATACTATTGCTCATGGCCCCATTGAAGCCTTGTTCACAATTGATGAGGAAACGGGTATGACAGGTGCAAAAAACCTTAAACCGGGATACCTTGATGGTGATATTCTTATAAATATGGACTCTGAAGATGAGGGCGAGCTTTATATTGGTTGTGCAGGTGGTGTAGATACAAATGTTAAATATAACTTTCAGAAGGAAGCTATTCCCGGAGGGACAAAAGCTTTTAAATTGATTGTTAAGGGCTTAAAGGGAGGGCACTCAGGGCTTGATATTCATCTTGGAAAAGGAAATGCCTGCCTGATATTGAATAAAGTTATGCTGGATGCTGCTTCACGATTTGGACTTCGGATATCTGAAATTGATGCTGGAAGCCTCCGTAATGCTATCCCAAGAGAGGCAACGGCAACTGTTGTTATTCCAAGTGAAACGGATGTAACTTTTATAAATTTCCTTAATGAGATTCAGAGTAGTGAACAGGAAGCATTAAAAGATATTGATCCTGATCTGGAAATTTTTGCTGAGGAGGTGCAAATGCCAAAGTCAGTTATTGATAAGGGTACACAGGGTGGATTGTTGAACGGAGTTGCCAATTGTCCCAATGGTGTTTTAGCCTGGGATGCTAATCTGCCGGGTGTTGTTGAAACATCTTCTAACCTGGCAATTATTAAGATGAATGGTGATGCAATAGAAATCGCTTGCCTTACCCGTAGTGCCGTTGATTCTGAAAGAGATATTTGGGCTCATAAAATTGCTGATAACTTTAGGGATAATGGTGCAGAGGTCAACCATTCAGGAGCTTATCCGGGTTGGAAGCCGAATGTTACTTCCGAGATATTGGAAACGATGAAAGAGGTTTATAACAATAAGTTTGGTAAGGTCCCGGATGTGAAGGTTATTCATGCCGGTCTGGAGTGTGGTATCCTTGGTGCTACATATACAAACTGGGATATGATATCTTTCGGCCCAACGATCAGATTTCCACACTCCCCGGATGAAAAGGTTGAGATAGAAACCGTTCAGAAGTTTTGGGATTATCTTGTCGAGACACTCAAAAATGTTCCAAAGAAATAGTTTTTTATAATTATAAGTTTTCTTGACTTTTATGTTCCAGGCATTTATGCCTGGAACATTTTTTTTACTTTCCTTCTCTAATAAAGTTGAATAGGGTTGCAGCTTTCTTCTTTCCAATGCCTTCTACTTCAGTTAAATCAATAACATCAGCAAGAATTATATTCTCAATCGTTTTAAAATGAGCTAAAAGATTATAAGCTAACTGAGGTCCAATACATGGAAGGTTTTGTATGAAAAAATGTTTTTGATTTTGCTTCTTCCTTGAATTTATGCCTCTTTTGAAAATAAATTGTGGTGGATTGAAATGTTGGCGTGCTGCCATTATCATTAGTTCAACAGTATCTTCTTTTCCAGATGACCTGATAACCGGAATTTGCCACGAAAGACTAATGGAAAGCAGAGCACCCTTGATTGCTTCGGGTTTTATATTGTGAGCAGTTTGAAAAGGATTACCTTCAACAATAATTAATGGAATTAGCCCTGTCTTCTTCATCCCTTCACATTGTTTGAATAACCTGCCGTTAATAATGGATTGAATAAAATCAGTTTTTGTTTTTCTTTCAATAACAATGCTGTCGTTAATAACATAATCACCTGCAATTAGTTGAAACATCTTGGTTTTTATGTTTCTGCTAATAAGCATTTGCGGAATTCCAGAACTTTTTTCACGGTTGTCGGCAATAATTGTGATTTCCATCGTAGTTCGATTGTTTTATCATTCAAAAGTAGTAAAATTGGAACATGTTTTATATCGCCCAAAATATTTTTATAATAATGTCTATTTTTTTTACTTTTTTCTTGTCAGGAAATAAAATATACATATCTTTGCACCCTCAAAAAAACAGGTAATAATGAAAAGGACGTTTCAACCATCAAGAAGAAAGAGAGTTAATAAGCACGGTTTCAGGGCAAGAATGGCTACTAAAAACGGGCGAAAAGTTTTGGCAAGAAGAAGAGCCAAAGGTAGAAAGAAATTAACAGTTTCTGACGAAAAACTTGATAAGAGATAATCTGTCAGGGTGTTAACTCTGTTATGATATATCAAATGGGAGATAATTGAAGGTTATCTCCTTTTTGTTTTTTTATACTATTATCAAAATCATTTAAAGAATTATTCTACTTTTGCCCTTGATAAATGAGATTTTTGTTTTTACTGTTTTTATAGAATATTAAAATGCAACTCCTCAAGACTATTCTTATAATATTGATTATCTACTATCTGTTCAAATTGATAGCAAGGTATCTTCTGCCCTGGTTTGCAAAATATTTTATCAATAAGGCTGCCAAAAAATACCAGAATCAATATAAGGAACCGCCGCGAAAAAAGGAAGGAGAGGTTAATATTGAGTATAGCCCTAATAAGAAAAGAAAGCTTGATGATCTTGGTGAGTATGTTGATTTTAAGGAGATGAAAGATGAATCTGATTAAAAGAACTCTTTTTAAGATATTCGGGCTGAAGAACTATCTGAAAATAGTCAGTTCTACATTTTTCTTTTTATATAGGACGAACTTGCTAAAAAAGAATCCTGCCATACAACACCATTACTTTGTTAGAAAACTCATTAAAGAGGGTGACTGTATAATAGATATCGGAGCAAATCTCGGTTATTATTCAGTTATATTTGCCTCTCTTACAGGAGACAAAGGAAAAGTTTACAGTGTTGAACCTGTAGAACCTTTTAGGGAGGTGTTAAAGAGGAACACAAAAAAGTTTAGCATTGTTGAGATTATTCCTTATGCACTTGGCAGTGAAAATGATGTAACGGTAAAAATGGGAATTCCTGCCGGGAATAAATATCTTAGCCATGGCAGGACACAGATAATGGATGAAGACTTTGAATCAAAATTTACTTTTGATGTTAAAATTATGAATCCGAACCAGGTTTTTAAATCTCTTGAAAAGCTTGATTATATAAAATGTGATATCGAGGGTTATGAAGGTGTAGTTATCCCTGAAATGATGCCAATTATTTCAAAATTTTTACCAATCCTGCAAATTGAGACGAGTGGGAAAGCAAAAGAAAAAATTACATTGCTTCTATCGGAGCTTGGGTACAAGACATATAATCTAATTGATTTCAGACTTATTCCTGAAGACAGGAATAAGGAAAAACCTTTTGGAGATATCTTTTATATTACTGATCAAAGATTATCTGAATTGGCTAAAGAAATAATTACTAAATAAAATAAACAGGTATGAAAAACGATATTTTAAAAAAATACATTCCGTATATTGCTGCATTTTTTATCTTTTTGTTTTTAACTCTGGCCTATTTAAGCCCGGTACTTGAAGGAAAGAAACTGCAATCTAATGACGTTTCAAATTTCAAAGGAATGTCGAAAGAGATAGCTGATTTCAGAGCCGAAACCGGCGAAGAGCCTTTATGGACTAATTCAATGTTCGGGGGTATGCCTGCTTACCAGATATCGACTAAATATAATAGTAATCTTATCAGATATATTGATAAGATATTCAGGCTTGGACTGCCTCATCCTGCATGGATTGTATTTTTATATATGTTTGGGTTTTATATTCTTTTAATAGTACTGCGAGTAAATCCCTGGTTAAGTATCGCAGGTGCAATTGCATTTGGGTTCTCTTCTTACTTTTTTATTATTTTGGAGGCCGGACATAATTCAAAGGCTCATGCTATTGCGTATATGGCTCCCGTACTTGCGGGATTTATTCTGACATATCGAGGAAAATATATTCTGGGAGGGCTTATGACTGTTTTGTTTCTTGCTCTTGAGTTGAAGGCAGGGCATCCGCAGATAACATATTATCTGATGCTTGCAGTTTTGCTTTTTGGTATTACCGAACTTGTTAGTGCTGTTAAGACTAAGAACTTCCAACCTTTTATACGCTCATCAGTTGTTGTGATTATTGCTGTGATACTTGCATTACTCACAAATATTGCAAGCCTGTGGGCTACCTGGGAATATGGAAAATATACAATACGTGGTAAAACTGAACTTACAACTGAAAAGGAAAACCGCACTTCAGGGCTTGATAAGGATTATGCGACACAGTGGAGCTATGGGGTAGGAGAGACCCTGACCCTGATAATCCCTGATGTGAGAGGAGGTGCTTCAGGAATAATTGGAAATGATGAATATGCACTTGATGGTGTTGATAACCGTTTTAAGGAATATGTGGCAAATAGTGCAAACCGTTATTGGGGAAATCAACCTTTCACTTCGGGTCCTGTTTATGTTGGTGCAATAATAATGTTCCTCTTTTTGTATGGTCTTTTTATAGTTAAGGGGAAATTAAAATGGTGGGTTCTTGCAGCTACAATACTTTCGGTTATGCTTTCCTGGGGAAAGAATTTCATGCCTCTTACAGAATTTTTCCTTGATTATGTTCCCGGATATAATAAATTCAGGGCTGTTTCAATGATTCTGGTAATAGCAGAGCTAATGATTCCTATAATTGCAATCCTTGCTATAAATCAGATTTTTAATGATCCGGCTAGTTTCAAAAAGAAAATTAATATTTTTGGAATATCTATTAATCCGTTTTACCTGTCATTTGGAATAACTGCCGGTGTTTCGTTATTATTTGCATTATTCCCGGGTGCATTCTTTAGCTTTCTTAGCGACCAGGAAGTCCAGACAATTGCCAGCCAGCAAAAGTCAAATCCGGAATATGGTAAACAAATAACTAAGTTTTTTGCTAATGTTGAAATTGCAAGAGCCAGAATTTTGAAAGCAGATGCATTTCGTTCATTTATTTATATTGTTTTAGCTGCCGGAGTAATATGGGCTTTTGCCAATTCAAAACTGAAAATGGGATACGCTATAGTATTAATCACACTTTTGATTTTGGTGGATATGTGGAGTGTCGATAAAAGATATCTGAATAATGATAAGTTTGTTTCAGAATCGAAAGTTAAAGTTCCTTTCAGAGCGACAAAAGCCGATGAATTTATTCTTAAAGATAAAGACCTTGATTTTAGAGTTTTGAATCTTACGGTTGACCCCTTTGCTGATGCTAGCACATCATATTATCATAAATCGATAGGAGGATATCATGGTGCCAAACTTAGAAGGTATCAGGAGGTTTATGACCATCAAATTAAGGGTAAGTTCAATATGGCTGTGTTAAATATGCTGAATACAAAATACATCATTCAGCTTGATGAGAATAAGCAACCGGCTGTCTCACCGAATATGCAGGCTCTTGGAAATGCCTGGTTTGTTCAGGAGATAAAATGGGTAGAGAATGCTGATGAAGAACTTGAAGCACTTTCTGATTTTGATCCTGCAAAAACAGCGGTAATTGATAAAAGATTTGAGGCTGATTTAGTAGGCTTTACACCTGTAAAAGACACCACAGCAATGATCAAACTTTTTGAATACGCTCCCAACGACTTGAAATATCAGGTGAACACACATAAAGATCAGTTGGCTGTATTTTCAGAGATTTATTATCCTAAAGGATGGAATGCTTATGTTGATGGAGAGCTTAAGCCTCATTTTAGAGTAAACTATGTTTTGCGTAGTATGATTGTGCCTGCCGGTAAGCATCTTGTTGAGTTTAAGTTTGAACCAAGAGCCTACAACATTGGTGAAAAAATATCCTTTGCAAGTTCTCTGCTTGTCATACTTTTGGTTTTGGGGTACATAGGTTTTGAAATTAAGAAAAAGGTAAGCACAAAAGAGGAATGAAAAAAGTCCTCATTATAACATATTACTGGCCGCCAAGCGGAGGAGCAGGAGTTCAGCGGTGGTTGAAGTTTGTAAAATATTTTAGAGATTTTGGGTGGGAACCTGTCGTTTATACACCTGAAAATCCTGAAGCTCCTGCAATAGATATGTCACTCGAAAAAGATATTCCAAAAGGACTTACTATTTTAAAAACAAAGATTTGGGAGCCATATTCAGTTTACAAAAGGCTGGCAGGAATAAAACCACAAGAGAAGATAAAAACTGGATTTTTATCCGAGAAAAAGAAGACTTCCTTAGTCGAATCAATTTCAATAAAGATTCGGGGTAACTTTTTTATACCCGATGCACGCAAATTCTGGATTAAACCTTCATTAGAGTTTCTGACCAAATATCTGAAAGAAAATCCTGTCGATGCTATTGTCTCCACCGGCCCTCCCCATAGTATGCATATGATCGCACTTGGCATTAAAGAGAGACTGAATATCCCCTGGTTGGCCGATTTTCGTGATCCCTGGACAAATATTGATTTTTATGAGGAACTGAAATTGTCTGCAAAAGCGAACATTAAGCATCATCAGCAAGAGAAAAGTGTTTTGAAAACCGCTGATGCTGTCTCTGTTATAAGCCAGACAATGGCTACTGATTTTGAGAGGTTATTTAAGAGACAGTATGAAGTAATATCGAATGGTTATGATGAGGAAGATCAGATTGGTTTATCTGAATTAGGTAAAGATGAGAAGTTCTCAATTGCTCACATTGGTTCAATGAATAAAGCCAGAAATCCTTTAGCCTTATGGAAAGCTCTTGCAGAATTGATTTCTGAAAACAAAGCGTTGCATAATGATCTTGAGATTAAGTTGGTTGGCCCGGTTGATTTTTCAGTAAAAGGATATATTGAGAAATATAAATTGACTAAATTTATATCTTACCTTGATTATATTCCTCATAATGAAATTATTAAGGTGCAGAAAAAATCGCGGATATTGCTATTAATAATAAATAATACCCCTAATGCTAAAATGGTTGTAACAGGAAAGTTGTTTGAATACATTGCATCCGGTACACCAATTCTTTGTGTCGGACCTGAGGACGGCGATGCAGCAAATATCTTAAAAGAGACAAAAAGTGGACTTATTTCAGGTTTTGATGATATTGATAAGTTAAAGGAAAATATTTTAGAATACTATGATATGTTCAGGGGAGGCAACCTGGAAGTAAAAACCGAAGGTGTTTCTAAGTTTTCCCGAAAAAATCTGACTAAAAATATAGCTGACTTACTGAGCCGTATTGTTAAATGACTCTGGTCACGAATTTGGAATCATCATACTCCTCATTAAAGAGTTTATAAAGCTCGGAAATTATAGGATAATCACAACTTTGGCTCTTCTTTTTTATTTCATTACAGAAGACGTTAACAGCAATTTTTCCTTCAAGTGTAACCTTATCTGATATGTCCTCAACAAAAAATCCTTTACCGATAAGCAGACCAAGAGTACGATTGCGGCTAAGGTCGTTAAGGGCAGTAAGGCAGAAGTCGCCGAAGCCACAATATTTGAACATAGTTCCCTCCATTCCACCATACTGAAGCATTATCTTACGCATTTCATTGAATGCTTTTGTTAGGAATAGAAATCTTAAATTAGATGAACTAAAATGCGCATCTACAATACCTGTTGCAATTGCATAAATGTTTTTCAAGAGACTTAGAATCTCGACTCCTCTGACATCATTTGTAAAATCAATATATATATTTGTATCTTCAAATAATTCTGAAAATAATTTAAAATGACTCTCATCTTTCGACCCTATTGTAAAAGCAGTTGGTATTCTGTTAATCATTTCGCGAGCAAATGTAGGCCCTTTAAATGCGCAGATAGGATTAGAAGTAATAATATTTAAACTTTCAGTAATTATTTTATTATCAGGCCCAAAGCCTTTAGCCATGTTCAGTAGAATTGCTTTTGGGTTTAATATATCTTTTACAATATCAATGTAACCGACAATTACATTTGAAGGAATGGCAAGAAAAACAATATCTGCATCCTGAAGTACAATAGTGTCTGTTGTTGCTTTTATATGTTTACTAAGTTTGAGGTTAGGAAAGTATTTTGGGTTACGTCTTTTATTGTTAATAGCTTGCACGACGTCCAATTCAATAGAGAGAAGCACAACATCATACATATCTTTTCTGGCTAATACATTTCCAAGTGCAGTGCCTATTGATCCGGCTCCAACGATTACTACATTGCTTGTCTCTTTTATCATTAAGGGTTATTTTATTTCAATTTTATGCAAATATAAATAAAATAAAATAGGTGATAATAAAAAAGCAGAGCATTTGAAAGAATATGGTAAAAAGCCTGTTGTACGAAACTAAATATGAACTCATATTTTTCAGTATATTATTGTTCATCACAATTATCAATATATTATCTATTTTTGTAAAAAAGTAATATTGTCAGACAAAAATAGAATCTGCCAGTTATTCAGTTGAGGAATCAAATGGGAATAATTCAAAAACAGGCCATTAGTGGCAGTATATATTCTTACATCGGAGTGCTATTAGGCTTTTTGATAACCGGAGTTATTGCACCCAGGCTTTTATCCACTGAAGAAAATGGGGTTATTAAACTTCTGGTTTCTTATTCAGGTATTTTAGCTATTATTGGTAGCTTGGGGTTTGTCAGTGTTATTAACAGACTCTTCCCTTATTTTAGGAGTAGGGATAGTAAACATAATGGGTTCTTTTTATTAATGACGATTGTCACTCTATTTGGATTTCTTCTAACACTTATTATTTTTTATACTTTTAGATCTTCATTTTTCTATCAAAGTGCAGGAGAAGAGAATAAAGTACTGGAGACGTATTTGGGCTTTATACCTGTATTAACGTTCTTTATATTATTGTTTTTAATGTTTGATAATTACGCTAGAGTTCTGTATAATGCAGTAATTGGTACAATCTCAAAAGAGTTGATCCAAAGAATACTAATATTAGCCGTTTTTATATTTTACTTTTTGAAATACTTCAACTTTGATTATTTCGTAGCATTTTATGTTTTATGCTTTGCTTTCCCACCATTTTTATTATTTAGTTACTTATTGGTAAAAAGGGAAGTTTCATTTGTGCCAAAGTTTGGTTTTATTTCAAAGTCTTTTATGACAGAGATTGTTGATGTTGCAATGTTTGGCCTTATTGCCGGTTTTGCTAATATTGCAATTTTAAGTGTTGATAGTATCATGGTAAGCCAGATGATAAGTGTATCGGCAACAGGAATTTATAGCATTACTTTTTTCTTTGGCACATTAGTTATAATTCCATCACGAGCTATGAAGAAAATTGCAAGTCCTATAATAGCGGAGTCATGGAAAAATAATGATGTTGAAACTGTCAAAGATGTTTATTATAAAAGTACTATCATTCAATTTATTATTGGCTTGCTATTATTTATTGGTATATGGGCAAATATTGACAATATTTTGATTTTGCTACCACCTGAATATGCACCTGGGAAGTATGTAATATTATTTATTGCACTGGCAAATCTTATGGAAATGACTGCAGGGATAACAACTACAATATTAAATACATCAGTGTATTATAGATATATGAGTTGGTTTATGGCAGTTCTTATATTGTTGCTTATAGTAACAAACTATATTTTTATCCCGATTATGGGAATTGTTGGGGCTGCAGTTGCCTCTGCATTGTCATATTTGATTTTTATACTGCTGCGTTTTTTCCTAATTAAAAGGAAGTTTAAGATGCAACCTTATAATATTCGTTTTGTTTTTGTATTAATAATTGGCATTGTTGTTTATGGGATATCTTTGTTAGTGCCGACGTTAGAACCCTATTATTTGGATATTGTCGTTAGAAGCGGAGTAATTACTGTAATTTATTTAGCTCTGGTTATATTCTCTAGAATATCACATGATTTAAATAATCAGTTAAAAGCGTTTATTAATTTTAAAGATAAGTTTAGAAGTGGAAGGTAAAAAGAAAAAAGTTTTACTGATTTATCAAAATTATTCAACCTTTGTTGCAGAAGATTATAAAATTTTGTCTTCAGCTTTTGAGGTTACTACATACCATTTTAGACCTTATAAAGGCATCTTTAAGTTTACATATGAATTTCTGAAATTGTTTTGTTATTCAATATTTCAAATTCCACGACATAATATTATTTATTCCTGGTTTGCCGATTATCATTCTTTTTTTCCAGTTTTTTTTGGGAAGATATTATCGAAGAGAACTGTGGTTATAGTTGGTGGCTATGATGCTGTATCTATTCCTTCAATCAACTATGGGATGTATTCAAAAAATAACTTCAGAGCATTTTGTGCCAGGTTTACTCTTAGTTATGCCAATTTTATTTTTCCGGTTGATAAAAGTTTGGTAGAGAGTGTAAATTATTATGCAGATCCAAACAGAAAGGGCTATCCTATTGGAATAAAGCATTTTGTTAAAAATATTTCAGGAGAAATAGTTGTCATCCCTACAGGGTATGATAAGGAGAAATGGAAGCGAAGAAATGATGTTCTGCCTACAAGCTCAGTAATTACTGTTGCAGGGATTCCAAACAAGAAAACTTTCGTACTCAAAGGAATGGATCTGATTCTTCAGGTTGCAGAGGTTTTGCCTTCTGTTGAGTTTTATTTGGTAGGTTTCACAGATGAAATGAAAACTATTGCAAAACAAAAATCAGGAAGTAATGTTAAATATCTTGGTTATATTCAAAATGATAAATTACCTGATATTCTTTCAACCCATAAAGTTTATGCGCAATTTTCTTTAAGTGAAGGATTACCAAACTCTTTGTGTGAAGCAATGCTTTGTGAGTGTATTCCTGTTGGATCAGATGTTAGTGGTATTCCTAACTGCATTGGAGAGACAGGATATGTTTTGTCTGAAAAGGATGCTTCTAAAGCTGCAGAATTAGTAAAGATGGCACTGAATGCAGATCAAGGTGCAGGTAAATTTGCAAGATCAAGAGTAATTGAAAAATATATGAAATCAAAACGAAGAAAGAAAATACTGGATATTCTTAACAGTTAAATTATACATCGAACTTTTCTCTCATTTGACTCAAAAAACTTTTATGATCAATATTTACAGGTATTTTAATAATCTTTGGTTGAATATTTTTGAAAATGTACTGATAAATACGCAACCAATTTGAAAAGATATTTTCAGTACGCAAGATAGGTTCAAATCCCATAATTCTTGCATTGTACTCTTGCCATATTACATGTTGAAACAGGGGGTGGTATTCATTTTTTATTACATCTAAAGTCAGTATTCCTGCGTCTTCATAATTAATGTTCTCAAAAGTGATTTTGTCAATAGTATTTGTTTTGAAAAGGATATAGTATTCATCAATTTTATTTTTTGTTTTCTCTACAGAATTAAAAATTTCATCAGGTGCTATAGCTCTTCTGACTTTCCCCGGCCCCATAAGTTTTCTTAAAAACTCCCACTGAAATTTATCTATCAAGGTGCTGTTTTTAAATAGCTTCTTTCTCATATCCATATTTCCCACAACATTGTATGAGTAAATTTTTGGATAGGACAGATTTGGATATACATAACTATCAACTGACACAATAGCGATGTCATCGGAAATGAAACTCCAATTCAAATCGCGACATAGCATTAATTCCAACGAAGTTTTTCCAACTCCTCCTGTACCTCCAAAAAGTATAGTTTTATTGGTCTTAAGATTTTTCATACTTGA
>JAUVIX010000098.1 GCA_030592565.1 Chlorobiota bacterium | reverse complement strand
CATCATTGCCGATATCAGGATCAGAATCATTGCCATTGTTCCGGGAACGAACATATAAACACCTTTCATACTTTCGTTGTAAACCATCCTGACTTCCGGGATGATCTGTAATGGCATCTGAGTGTAGTGGTTTTTACTATTCATATAGTTCCTGATTATACCATTGGTATAGTTTACAATCAGGTTTGCCGTATTTGCATCGGATGCATCGGCAATTATCTGAACCTTTACTGTCCCATACTTTTCGAGTTTTTTTGCAAAGTTAGGTTCAAAAATTACAACCTCCCTCACATCACCTTTTTTGAAAATATTCTCAATCTCTTTAACACTATTGAGATTTTTCTCAAGAATAAAATATCCTGAGGAGGTAATTTTATTGGAAATTTCAATGGAGACATTGTCTTTAGACTGGTCTAATATGGCAATTTTAACATCCTTAATTTCATTTGTAACAACATATCCGAAAATCAAAAGCTGGGCAATAGGAATGCCGAACAACACCAGCAATGTTTTTCTATCTCTGATGATGTGAAAAAACTCTTTTTTTACAAAGCCAATGAATTTTTTCATCTGTTTGTTGTTATATAATCTTTATATTACTTATCCAAATGAGATAAGGCATGCCTCGTCCTTACTTTCAAATTTTCTACTTTCGTGCCAGCATTAAAAAAACCTCATTCATATTTTTTGCATTGTAGGTTTTCTTCAGGGTTTCAGGAGTATCAAGAGCTTCTATCCTGCCATCAACCATAATGGAAACTCTGTTGCAATATTCGGCTTCATCCATGTAATGTGTTGTTACAAAAACCGTAATTCCATCGTTAGATGCATCGTAAATCATGTCCCAAAATTGCCTTCTTGTGATAGGATCAACTCCTCCTGTAGGCTCATCAAGGAAAACAATTTGCGGTCTGTGAAAAATGGCTATTGAGAATGATAGCTTCTGCTTCCAACCCAGCGGCAAGGATGATATCAGCTTATCTCCCAGCTCTTCAATATTCAATTTATTTAGCAATTCATCTGTTCGTTCTCTGATGATCTTTCTTGATAATCCATAAATACCGGCAAAAAATCTGATATTCTCCCTGACAGTCAAATCTTCATAAAGTGAAAATTTCTGACTCATATATCCAATATTCATTTTTATTTTATTGGTCTGCTTATAAACATCAAATCCTGCCACTTCTACCTGGCCGGACGTTGGAGATGAGAGTCCGCATAAAATACGAAGAGCCGTTGTTTTCCCTGCACCGTTAGCACCAAGAAAGCCGAAAATCTCACCTTTAAAAACCTCAAAAGTAAGGTTGTCATTGGCAGTAAAGTTTCCAAACTTCTTTACCAGATTATCAACTTTTATGATTACTTGTTGAGCCATATTTTATTTACTACCAACCTGTACGATTTGCGCTAATGCTTAGTGCGTTGGGTGAACCTTGCAGGTCTTTATTGTTTATTAATATTTCCTTTCCAAACCTGCAAGGAGTAGCAGCCGCACGGGCTGGCGCTCAATCCTTACAGGTTGGGCATTTTTTAATATAAATATAAATCATCAGGTTTTTGCTGATGATAAAAAATAAAATTGTCAAGATTATCGAATAACTCAATTACCTTATTTCTACTAACCCTGCCATCACTATTATTTACAATTGCTTTGTAACTTGAAAAATCCCAATCTTCAATATTTTTCACAAAATTATGATGAACCGGATTATAATGGATATAATGAATAAGTTTAAATAAATAATACCCCTTTCCATTACCTTTTTCCTTTTAAAAGAATCATTAAATAAAGCACCTTTCCTGTTGTTAATTTTATTAAATGCCTTTGCATACCCGTTGAAAAAAATACTGAACTGCTGAATGATCCAAATTAAAAGATGATTTTCATCAATGTCTTCTTTATGTGGATTTATAACACGATATATTTTTATTATCTCCTGTTCATCCTTAACCAAAATTAAAAGATGAAAATGGTTGGGCATTAGGCAATAAGAGTATGTATTAATAATGGAACCAACATGATAAAAGTATTTTGACAAAAAATATCTATAATTCTCGTTGTTTTCAAACAGATTGTCCTTTCCGTTACTATGATTGAAAATATGATAGAAACTACCTGGTTCAAGTAAAATTTTCTTTTCAGCCATTGCAAAGTATTTTAATTTTCCCCGTCCTGTAAGGTTTACGCAGCAAGCATTGCGCGTGAGATAAACCTTGCAGGTCTTGCTTATTTTATAAATTAATCTCCATTTAGACCTGCAAGGTTGTTCCAGCGCACCGGCCAATGCAAAACCTTACAGATCATTTTCATTTTTATATTTTCTCCATTTAGACCTGCAAGGTTGTTCCAGCGCACCAGCCATTGCAAAACCTTACAGGTCGTTGTTATTCATTAATGCCATAAAACAATCTTCGATGTTGGCATCAATCTTTTCAACCTTGATTTTATTTTGGTTTTTACTTTCTAAATATTCTTTAATATCAGAACCATAAATATCATCATCCTTAACTGAGAGATGGATACTATCGCCAAAACGATAAACAGAAACAGATTTTTCAAAACTCTGCAAATCACTTTCAAGTTTGTACATGTCCGAACTTATTACAGCCCACAATGAATGGGGGTATAATTTAACTATCTCTTCGGGTGTTTCTACTTCAAGAATTCTACCATTCTGTATCAGGGCAACTCTGTCGCACATACTTGCTTCATCCATATAAGGTGTGGAAACCAAAATTGTAATATCCTTTTTTTGAAGTTCTTTCAGCATCTCCCAAAACTCCTTTCTTGATACTGCATCAACACCAGTAGTAGGCTCATCAAGAAACAGCACTTCCGGTTTATGGATCAGGGCACACGACAATGCCAGTTTTTGTTTCATGCCTCCGGAAAGATTTCCAGCAAGCCGCTTTTTGAATGGTTCTATCTGCCTGTAAATTGTCTTTATCAGATCATAGTTGTCTTCTATTGTTGTATTAAAGATTGTTGCAAAAAAACGAAGGTTCTCCTCCACCGTCAAATCGGGGTACAAGGAAAACCTTCCTGGCATATATCCAATAATTGTACGCAGTTTTTTATAATCCTTAACCACATTAAAACCTTCAACAATAGCGTTTCCTGAATCCTGTATCAGGAGAGTTGTCAGGATTCTGAACAGGGAGGTCTTTCCTGCCCCGTCAGGACCAATGAGTCCGAATAATTCACCCTTATCAACTTCAAACGAAATATCATCCAGAGCTACAACTTTATCATAGCTTTTTATGATATTTTCAATTGAAATCGCAGGATTGTCCATTACAATTTATCTTCCGCCAAACCTGCAAGAAATAACAGCTGCTCATGCCGGTGTAAAATCCTTACAAGTCAGATGTTACTTGGTCGTTCTGGTCCAATAGGTTGTCCGGCCAATCAAAGAGATACCAATAAATCCCCTGACTTTCAGCTCATCCATATCAATTAACTTCATATAACAGGAGTATGTACTCCCCTTCTTAGGGTCGTAAATCGCACCATCATCCCACTCCACGTCATCTTCATCAAAAGTAAAGCTATCCATTAACAGTAAACCTTTTACCGGTCTTTTTTGAAGCTCTTCATCATCATTATGTTTATCCAGTTTTGCCTTACCTGTCTCTTCGTCAATTGGGTTTAGCAGCCATATGAGCTTACCATAATATTTTCCATCTTCTTTATAAATCTCCACTTTCCCATCCTTTTCTTCATTAAACCAGATTCCAAGGATATCATCTGATTTAAAAGTTTGTGCCAGCAGATTTCCTGCAGCAAATACAACAATCATCAATGTTGTCAGAATTCTCATCTTTTTCATACTTAAAATTTTTAATTAGTAATTATTTAAAACTATTTATTAATATTCAAAATTTTGCTTCACCCGGCATCCCTATTTTAAGGCTGCCATCATTTTTTACCCGGATTTTAACCGCATACACCATATTTACTCTCTCTTCTTTTGTCTGAATAATTTTCGGGGTAAACTCCGCATTCGACGAAATCCAGCTAACAACACCGGTCAGTTTCCTGTTTCCCTTTTTTGTATCATCAATCAGCACTTCTGTTTGTTGTCCCAGTTTAATATGCGGTAATTGATCGCCGCTCACATAAACTTTCAAATAAAGCACATCCAGATCAGCAATTTTATACACCGGCTTTCCAAAAGCTGTTATCTCTCCCTGTTCGGCATATTTTTCAAGAACTGTTCCTTTCAAAGGATTTACAATTTTACACTTTTTTATTCCTTCCTCTACCTGAGAAATCTGTGTTTTTATCACATCCAATTCCGACCGAACCAAAACATTCTGTGTATTAATTGAAGATATCTGTGCATCTACCAAATCAATCTTTCCGTTAATATCATCCAACTGCTTTTGTGTTGCCGCTCCATCATTAAGCATCTTTTCAACTCTTGCTTTATCAACAAGTAAATTCCTCTTTTGTTGCTCCTGGACTTCAATCTGCGCCCTGATATTTTCAATTTTTGAAGCAACCGCCTTTTTTTGTGCTAACAACTGCTGTTTTTTCAAAGCAAAATCAGTTGTATCAATTATTCCAACAATATCACTCTTAACCAGTTTCTGTCCTTCCTGAATGTTCAATACTAAAATTTTTCCATTGACTTCAGAAGATACAACAACATCATTCGATTCAAAATTACCATAAGCATCCGACAAATTTTCATTACCGGAACAGGATGCTAAAACAACGGCTAAGATAAAGATAATTTTTTTTGCTTTCATCTGTTTGCTTTTATTGTATTGAATTTAAAGATTTCCCAGTGCTGCAATATAGTCAAGTTTTGCATTTATCAGTTGAATTTTATGAGTCCTCAGATTCAGTGTTGCCTTTGCCTCTTCGTTTACCTGAGTAAGGTATTCGGTTGATGTTATAACTCCGTTATCTAACTGCGAAGAATAGGCTTTAACTATTCTATTTCTCAGCTTAATAATTTCATTATCCCTTTTTATCATCTCCTCATATTTCCTAACCTCAGCAATTTTACTCTGTAGCTCAACTCTCAGATTTTTATCAAATGTTTCCTTGTTTGTTGAGACTATATCATTTTGAATATCCAGTATTTTCTTCTCATTTCTTGTATGATTCCAATCCCAGATATTCCAGTTCAGACGGAGCCCAATCATATAAAAATCATCAAATTGGTCTTTCAGCATATCATATCCCGGCCTTCCATACCCTGCCTGTCCGAATGCAGAAAGGCGCGGCAAACGCTTTGTGGATACTGACTCTTTGAGAGCAGTAAGCTTGGTTTGCTGCATTATCATCAGGGAATATTCAAGCCTGTTATTTTTAAATGAATTGATATTTATTTCCGGGTTTGGAACTACCAATATTGTTTCCCCGGTTAAGTTAAATCCTGTCAACTCATTAAGACTTTTATATAACGACATTGTTGCAATTTCCGTTTCGCTAATCTTCTGTTCAATATCGATTATCTCAGCATTTATGATATCAGCATTTGATGAAAGTATAACACCATTAGCAATACCTGATTCAACTTCCGACAGCTTTGCAGTAAGAGTATTTTTAAGGAGCAAGAGTGTTCTTTCACCCTCTTTCAGCAATAAAATATTGAAATACATCTGTGTTACCTGCTCTTTCAGAGCATACAACTGGATCTCCACATTTTTCTCATCAATTTTGAGATTTGCATCCTCCACATTTTTTAACCGTGAGGTTATTCCACCATCATAGACCGTCTGGTTAACATCAAGAGATATTCTATACCAATCTTTATCCAAAACAGGAATTTCAATAGGAATATTTAAGTTTGCAATAGGCGTTTTTGTTACATCCGATTGATAATGTGCCTGCCCGTTTAACATTAATGTTGGAAGGTAATTCTTGTCAATATTTTTCAATTTCAATTCATTTGATGTTGATAAGAGCTCGAACTGACGCGACAAAGGGTATTTACTTACAGCACTATCATAACACATTTTCAGAGTTATCGTCTTCTGCCCCGAAACAATCGGGCCTATGAAAAGAAATAAAAAAACCGGAAAACATGTTAATTTCATTTGTAAAAAAATATTATGCACAAAAATAATTCTATCATTTATTTATTGTTATAAATTCTATATAATTGTCAGGTGTTATTACTTTCGTTTCGTGTTCGGGATAAGCCTGAACAAACGATTTTGGAAAGGAGTATTTTTTACCTTTTCCCCACTTAAACTCATAAGCATAAAGTTTGCCATCATATTCTTCAACATAGTCAATTTCCTGTTGTGTATGCGTTCGCCAGAAGTAACGGTTCATCCACATTCCTTGATAATTTGTAAATTTTATACGTTCGCTTATAAGAAAATTTTCCCAAAGTTGACCTGTATCCTGCCTTAAACTTAAAGGATTGAAATTTGCGATCAATGCATTTCTTATTCCGTTATCATAGAAATATATCTTTCTTGTCCTTTTTAGTTCATTTCGAAGATTTCTGCTCAACGCCCCAAGTCGAAAAATAACAAAAACCTTCTCAAGAAGGTCAATATATTTTTCAATAGTTTCTTTATCTAGCCCGACAATCTGGCTTAATTCATTGTATGATACCTGATGACCAACCTGAAATGCCAAAGCTTTAAGCAATGATTCTATTTTTGATGGTTTTTTGATATTCTCCCAAATTAATAAATCTTTATAAAGATAACTGTCGGAAAGTTGTTTCAATATGTCTTTTTCATTGCCTGATGATGTCACCACTTCCGGATAATATCCATAAATCAATCTATTTTCAAGATTTTGCATCTCGGTAAATAAATTTGTATGATTTGATATTTCAGCGAAAGAAACCGGATAAAGTAAATATTCCCATTTTCGTCCTGTTAGCGGTTCATTAATTTTATTTGCCAACTCAAAAGCAGAGGAACCCGATGCTAAAACTTGAATTTCAGGAAAATTATCAGTTATCAATTTTATTGTAATTCCTATATTCTCAATACGTTGGGCCTCATCAATAATAACTGTATCATTATTGCCAATAATTTGTTTTAATCTCATCGAACCTATATTACTCATCATTGACCTGACTCCCGGCTCATCTCCATTAAGCCATAATACATTACTTTGAATTCTGTCAACAATTTTCCTTAATAAAGTTGTTTTACCAACTTGTCGAGGCCCAAGTATAATAATAGCCTTACCTAAATATAATTTATTATTTATTATTTGTTCCAGTTCTCTTTTTATCATTGATAAAAATTTTAACGACAAAGATAATAAATTTTTCGATTAGAATCGAAATTTTCGACTTAAATTCTCGAATATAATCGAGAATTTAAACTTAATTTCTCGATTTTAACCGGTACTTTCCAACTTTCAAAGCCAAAATACAATCATTTTTCAGTTACTCACCAAACTTAAACGACCATATAATAGATTCGAGTTGCATAACCATATTTCGTTTGGGAGCATTTGGAGCATAAACATAGCCGTCAATAGTAATAACCTTATTACGCTTTTCATCAACAAAAGTATAGTTTACAAACGGTCCTCCCATAAAATCGCCTTCAACTTTCCAAAGCCCGCGAGTTTCTACTGCAAACAAACCATTAAAGTCAACCTGCTTACTTACAGGTTTAATATAATCCTTTGAGACAGCCATATATGACGCCTCGGAGGGACCGGGAATATATGCTTTTGTTATAGAGTCGCGATATGATGTGATTCTTTTTTGATTAAACGCAGCTGTATCTGTATAATCGTATGAGTAAATCATTATTCCCTGGCTGAATTTCCCAGTCTCTTTCCTTATCCACATAAAGTTTGAAAATTTCTTTGCCACATAAAAACCTCCGGGTATCTCAATTGAGAAATTGAAACTCTTCCTTACCTCTTCCTGCACAGGGTAATCCCTGAACGCCGCAAAAGTATTCACTAGCCTTTGTTTTTCCGAGTCTTCAAGAACTTTAAGAATGAAATCTTTTTTATCTTCAAAAAGTGTGATAAATGCATCTGTGTCAGGTGCGGTTATTTGTATGACGCGCTGGGGCTTAGCCCACATATTTTTTCTTGCACTTAATTCAGCCTTCTTATATTTTTTATCAATATCAACAATAAATATATTGTGATGAGGCTTGAATAACTTCGAGCTGCCGAAAATTGCTTTTGGTGTATAAACCGCACTAAAATAAGATTCGGGCTGAGGTAGCTGAGGATATTCCTTCCCGAAAAAAGCCCGAAGTGTATCCCCAATAACTCCTTTCCACATAGCTTCCGATTCCATAACGACAATTACTTCTGCTGTTTTGCCCGATGACCTTTGTCCAGTCATTTTATCACCACTGCAGGATACAAAAACTAATGAGGAAAAGAATACTATTACAATAATCACATAATTGCGCTTCATAACACAGGTTTTTAATTTAGAAACAAAGATATTAGAAAAACGATAAAATCGGCGAATTTATTCTATTGAAATATTTTGCTATCGTGCATTTACGACAAATTTCCTGACAATCACCCCCCCGTCGGAAATAATTTTCAAAAAATAGATGCCGCTTTTCAAATCTCCCGTATCAAATGAGATAGTCTGTCTGCCAGTTGTATAAAATGTTTTATTAAAATGTTTAATGGGTTGTCCTTCTATTGACAGGATTTCAAAATCGTAAGATTGATTTGCAAAGTAATAATGTTGAACATTTAAAGTATTAATTACCGGATTCGGGTATATTGAAAGATTATTATTCCCAATATCAGTCTCATTAATACCAACTCCTAAATCAACAGAAAAGTTATCAATAAATATTCCGGCACCATTATCCGCTATTGCCAGAAAATCCAGATTAAACTCTTCAAAAACATCAATTTCCGCTTCAAAATATGCCCATTCATCAGTCATCTCAAAAGGTCCGGCAATTAGCATGGCATCCAGATAGAGATATAGTTTGTCGAAATCATTTCCGTTACCCGGAATTATATATCTGAACTTAACAACTGTTGGTGGGCAAACTGCAAATTGAAGCAAATACTGAGGCCCGCATTTGGTTTCCGAACCGGGTGCATCAGAATAAAAGGCCAGACTGTAATTTCCTTCGTAAGAAATAGAATCGCAGTGATAGAAATCGTTATTTCCTACAACCAGTTGCGAATACCAATTTATGCAATCGTATTCAAAATCTTCCCAATATGGAACTTCGTATCCGCCGGGAATTCCAACAGAAACCGTATTTGATGGCATTGACAATCCATTGGGATCAATATATCCGGCAACAACATAAAACTCATTGTAGGATGAAAAATAGATATCAAGTGTATAGGATGTTCCCGTTATGGAATCAATCAATTCCCCGTTTTGATAAATCAGATAATAGGAAGGAGTTGCGGTTTGTGGTGGGTCCCAGCTCAACTCGAAAGTACAATTTCCCATCATAGAGACCATAAAATTTTGAGGAGGCTCAAATCCAAAATCTCCCTGCATATAAATTGAATAGCCGTTTTTATATTTCAGGCTGAAAAAATATGAGTCATATTTTGCACTTGGTACGAAACTTACATTAAGTTCATCCTCCAGCAGCTGATTACCATTGATAATTTTAACCGCCTTTGTATCGGAAGTATTTGAAAGAGCGTTGAAGAAAATATAATCGTTGTCTTTAAGGAAGTTATAACAATGAATATAATCAGGGTCAAAATAGAGCAATTCATCTTTCACAGTAAAACTGTCATCATATTCCATTGACACTATACCCTTCCACACTCCCAAATATAAATTGGGCAAGTCGGGAATTATCTTTTGGATATGATACTTTTGAGCATCATTGAAAAAATAATCATTTAAAAAAGTCATTTGCGGAAGGCTTGATATATCATAGGCTGCAATTTTTGTTTTTGCGGTATCAGTCATTCCATATTGTCCGCCGACAAAAAGAGTATTGTTGTCAACAGCCAGTTTTGAACCCGATTCCAAAGCTAAAGTACCGATTTCCGACGGATTTGACGGGTCGGAAATGTCAAATACTCTTATTCCCAGATCATATTCATTTATCAAAAGATAATCGCCGGAAAATACAAAATCTGAAATCCCGGTTTGAGATGTAATAATTGCCGCCTGATTGATCTGATTAACATCTGACACGTCAAAGATTAGCAAACTGTCACTACCGGTATTTTTTAATCCGAAAACTGCGTGATCCTTGTATTTTAATACTCTTAGATTTTCTGTTTCGTAATTCCCCAGATTAACGGGATTAAGCGGATCCTCAAGATACACAGCCTGAAGCCCCCTGCTGTATAAACTAAAAAATGCAACATTACCGTTGAAGCATATACCATAGGGAACATCGGTATTTGGAAAAAAGAATTTTTCTTCAATATTTGAAATATTACCGATATCCAGAATTTTATAACCGTTTGTATTACCTGCAATAAATACCTTGTCACCTGAAACATCAATATCACAGAAACGTGTTTCGTAATCATATCCACCGACTTCCTGAATATTTTCAAAGTCAGAGATATCGTAAACTTTTAATCCCGATTCCAGTCCTGCATACAGATAATCTCCATCAATGTGGAATGAATGGATTTCATCAGGAAAGACAAACCATGAGTTGTACGCTATTGTTCCTCCACCCTGAATTTCAAATACTTTCAAGGAATCTGCAAGAGCCATAAAGATAAAATCATCTTTAACATCCATCTCCTCCGGCCAGGGAGCGTAATAATACCCTATCTCCAGATAAGTTATGTATTGCGGATTTTCAGGATTGCTGATGTCGAAGCTGATAATTGAATGTGGGCCGCTATAACCGGTTTGCGTGAATGCGTAAAGATAATTGTCTCTGATACAGAAAAATCCATCGTTAAAATCAATCAAAGTATTTGAAAGTTGTATGGGATTATTGGGGTCGGATATATTATAAAAAATAATATTTTGCTGCCCGGAAATTATAAGGTTATTCTCATCAATAACTAT
>JAUVIX010000331.1 GCA_030592565.1 Chlorobiota bacterium | reverse complement strand
TGAATATACTATCTGGGTTTACTACAGCGATCCTGGAAAAGATTATGACGAACTGATTGGCGTTGCCCATTTTAATTCATCAGTAATAGATAAATAAAATCAAAACCCACTATTTCAAACTTTATATTACTTTTGACCAAAAATAATCATTATGTTAGGAGATATGTTTTCAAAACTTCAGGAAGCGCGACAAAAGATTGAAGAGTCGAAAAAGGAACTGAACAACACAACCGTTGAGGTAATAATTGGTGAGAATGAGGATATCAAAATAGTAGCCACAGGCAACAAATCAATAAAGAGTATTGAAATTTCCGATGCTTTTTATGAAAAGACAGACAAAAATGAGCTTGAGGAGGTGGTTTTGACAGCTGTCAACAAAGCCCTTGATGAAGCAGCAGCAAAAGGTGAAATAATAATGAAAGAAATTACAAAAGATGTGCTGCCTAACTTTCCGGGGTTGGTATAATAAAAAAAATTCCCGGTCAAAGCAAACCGGGAATATAACTAAAACAAATTAAAACAATCTTCTATCTTCTTCTCTACTATTTCGATATTTTTTCGTCTACCGGTTAAGAACTAATTCCTGCTATCCACATTTTGAGTATCCGCATTCATTGCAAACGAGGCAACCCTCTTTATACATCAGCGAGCCTTCTTTACCACATTCGGGGCAGGCTATCTTTTTTTCAACTGTTCCATCGGGAACAAATTTCTTAAGAGCCCTTACAATACCGTTCTTCCAGGTATTGATAGAGTCATCAGTAAATGTTAGATTATCAACCAACTGTATTGCATATTGCAAAGGCATTCCATGACGAAGAAATCCCGAAATCAGTTTTGCATAGTTCCAGTACACCTGATCAAACGACCTTGACAATCCTTCAATGGTTACCTTGTACCCTGCCTTATCCTCAAACTGGAAATCATACCTCGACCTGACTGAATCCTCTGTCTTAACCCTTATAACCCAACCTTTCATAACAGTCGGTGGAAGATAAAATTCATCAGCTTTACCAGTAAAAATTTCATAGGGCTTACCATCAAGCAATCCTACAACAGCAACCCATTTTTCATAATCGTTCTGAAATCTGACTATTTCAGCTTCAAGTCTCTTTGGTCTTGTAGGAGCCTTTGTATCTTTAAAAACAGAATCATCTTCTTCCTTTTTACTGTCACTATTGCTAATGAGAACACCATCGCGTGAACCGTCTCTATAAATTGTCATTCCTTTGCACCCACTCTCCCAGGCTGTTTGATAAACATTGCTAACTAACTCTTCAGTAGCATCCTTAGGCAGATTCACAGTAACGCTGATGGAATGATCAACCCATTTCTGTACCTTCCCCTGCATCTTTACTTTTTCAACCCAGTCAACATCATTTGAAGTGGCCTTATAATATGGTGATTTTGCAATTATCGGTTCCAGGTCTTCGTCAGAATAGTTTTTCACTTCATCAACATCATAATCGTTCACTTTTAGCCATTTGAGGAATTTGGGATGAAAAACATTATACTCTTCCCAGGAATCACCTAATTCATCAGTAAACGATATAGTGACATTTCTATCATTGGGATTAACCTTTCTTCTTCTTTTATATGATACGAGGTAAACAGGCTCAATACCAGAACTAGTCTGCGTACAAATACTAACACTTCCTGTAGGGGCAATGGTTAATAAAGAAATATTTCTGCGTCCCACCTTTTCCATTTTATGATAAACGGCAGGAGCAGCCTCTTTAATCCTGTTAACGAAAGGATTATTTCTCTCTTTCTCTATGTCAAACACACCGAAAGCTCCTCTCTGCTCAGCCATATCAACCGATGAACGATAAGCTTCAATAGCAAGCATTTTGTGAACCTCAACAGAAAAATCAGTAGCTTCGGGTGTACCATATCTGCTTCCAAGTGCAGCGATCATATCTCCTTCAGCAGTTATACCTATTCCTGTACGTCTTCCCTGCAGTGCTTTTTCTTTGATATTTTCCCAAAGATCTCTTTCAACTCTCTTAACACTTTCTTCTTCAGGATCGGAATTGATTTTTGCAATTATGGCATCAACCTTCTCAATTTCCAGGTCAATAATATCATCCATTATCCTTTGTGCAAAATGAACATGTTTTGAAAACATATCTGAATTAAAAATCGCCTTATCAGTAAAGGGATTCTCGACATAGCTGTAAAGATTCAGAGCCAGCAAACGGCAAGAGTCATAAGGACAAAGAGGAATCTCACCACAGGGATTTGTAGAGACAGTTTTAAAGCCATGGTCTGCATAAGAATCGGCTACAGACTCATTAATAACCATATCCCAGAATAAAATACCCGGTTCGGCTGAAGACCATGCATTATGAATTATCTTGTCCCACAACTTCTTTGCATCAATCTCCTTTTTAACCTTCGGATTGTCGGATTCAACAGGATATTGCTGGACATAGGGTTTGTTCTCAATCATCGACCTCATAAAGTCGTTGTCAATTTTAACCGACACATTGGCTCCGGTAACTTTACCCTGCTCCATCTTGGCATCAATAAAATTCTCAGCGTCCGGATGCTTTATTGAGATGGATAACATAAGTGCACCGCGTCTTCCATCCTGGGCAACCTCACGGGTTGAATTTGAGTAACGCTCCATAAAAGGGACTATCCCTGTTGATGTTAGCGCGCTATTTTTAACAGGACTTCCGGCAGGACGAATATGGCTAAGGTCGTGCCCTACCCCACCACGGCGCTTCATAAGCTGAACCTGCTCCTGATCTATCTTCATTATTCCTCCATAGGAGTCGGAATCACCTTTATTTCCGATTACAAAACAGTTGGAAAGTGAAGACACCTGAAAATTATTTCCAATTCCTGCCATTGGGCCGCCCTGAGGTATGATATATTTAAAATCTTTGAGAAGCATATAAATCTCCTCTGTACTCATTGGATTTGGATATTTTTTCTCAATTCTTGCGATCTCACTGGCAAGACGCCAATGCATATCATCTGGTGTTTGTTCATAGATATTCCCGTCACTATCCTTCAAGGCATATTTATTCATCCAAACATTGGCTGCAAGTTCATCTCCTTTAAAATATTGAGTCGCCTTTTTTAAAACTTCTTCATTGGAATACTTTTTCACTCCCGATTCCTGTTTTGTGCCAACTCCATACTGATTTGATTTTATTAACTCGGACGGGCTGAAAGTTTCAACCTTTATCTTAGGACGATTACGCTTTTCGAGCACATCCTCATAAGCATTCTCTTTTTTAGCTACTACTTGCTTGTCTTCAACATTTGCAAAAAGACTTTCATTCATTGTTTTTCAAATTATCAGGTGTTTATTATTGTAAATATTTGATTTGATGCGAATTAATCAAATCAGGGTGCATAATCAAATGCAGCACGAAAATACAACACCTTTATCTGTATTTGCAAAAGCAGTTATAAACAAATCAATGTTGAAAAATTCCTATGTAGTTGAAACCAAAAAAAGTAACCATCAAATATGTTATTTATTAACAATTATTTAATAATTATTTTGCCAGAATTGTATTTCATATTAACTTATGCCAAACCTATACAAACACACAAACACAGGCCTATGACATCGACAATTTCTGCTGTTTGGCTAATTAAATTTTTATTCTACGGCAAGCATTTTCAAATTAGTTATTGACAAAGGAGTATTAACAAAACTATCAGCATAAAAAAACGCTCCAACTAATTAGAAATCCAAACTCAAGCTGAAATAAAAAATTGCTGGCAATACTTCCAGATCTTCCACTCCCCAGGCAACATCAGCACGAAGGAAGTAACCAAGCAGGCGTGTTCTGACACCGCCGCCAAAGCCTCCCACAATTGGATCTTTCTGAACTCTGACCGTAATCCTCATCGG
>JAUVIX010000232.1 GCA_030592565.1 Chlorobiota bacterium | reverse complement strand
TATTTCTATCCCACATTAATAGACTATCATTTTCGTTATTGTATAAATACTTAGCGTGGCTTGTAGCATTTCTAATCCATCCTGCATCTTTATCAATTAACTCTTCTGCATTTTCTTTTTTTAGTCTATTAACTAACCCTTGGGTTAATACACCAAAATTACCTGTCGAATTAATTTCTTTTTGAGATTTGATAATACTTGTTAATTCCCATAAAATTCTAATATAGTTATCGTAGAGTAATTCTGATACTTCTCTAAACAATCTGACTGTTAATCTTGCTCTATGTTCACCATTACAATTTTTAATTTCTTCAATTAAATCAAGTGGTTCAAGTGTTTTTCTTATATGTTCAATAGGATTAATTCTTAGTAGAACTAAAAATGAAACATTTGGAATAATAGAGTCTGCATTTTCAAGTAAACGAAATATCAAAGCACTTCTACTATCTTCTCTAATTATTTCCGTGCGCTTATCAGCAAAATCTTTGTTTATTTTTTCAAATAAATCTTTGAAATCAGTTTTCTGAAAAAAGTCTAAAATTTGTTTTCCATATTCTGTGTAGTCAATATCATCAAATTTCTTTTCCACATCTTTTTTAATCTCACTCTCAAAACTCGTGAAATATTTGTAGTCAAAATTTTCAACTTTTTTTACTAATGGTTCAATTAGTGGAATCATTAGTTTTTCAATAATATTGCTATCGTTATTATCCATTTCTGTTTATTTTGCTTGATGGTAACTCTGAAATAACCACCAGTACCAAATTTGGCTAACCGCCACTCCATGCCTCATATTTCCGCTTTGGGCAACGTTGTCTACTGCATTAATTATCAGGAAGACAATGAGATAGGAATTTTGGTTTAGTGCTTTCATATTGTTAATGGCGCTTATACGTTTCAAAAATAGACATTTTTTATTAAAGTCATAATATTTTTTTTTGTGGGATTTTGTGTCTTAGTGGCTTTGTGGCAAGAATTCTACGTAGCAAAGATTCTTCATAATCCCTTTTACAAATATCATTAATTTTGCCTTTTCAAAAAAAAACAGCTATGCCCGATAATTATCTTTGGATTGAGCTTGAAAATGTTCATCAGAACAATTTGCGGAATATATCGCTGATGCTTCCACGCAATAAGTTTATTGTGGTTACCGGTGTTTCAGGTTCCGGCAAGTCATCCCTGGCATTTGATGTGATAAATGGTGAGGGCCGCCGTAAATATTTTGTGAACCTTTCGGCGAGGGCACGCAATTATCTTGGCAAACTCGAAAAGCCTAAGGTTGAGCGAATTCGCAATCTATCCCCAACAATAGCTGTTTCGCAAACTTCAGGAAACAACAATCCTCGTTCAACAGTCGGGACGCTTTCGGAAATATATGACTATTTAAGACTCCTTTTAGCAAGAATTGGTAAGTGCGAAAACACCACTATTGAAATAAACAGGAGCCTTTTTTCTTTTAACTCTCCGGCAGGGGCTTGTCAGCAATGCAACGGGCTTGGTGTTGAAGACAGGATAGCTTCCGAACTTCTGATTGAAGATGCGTCAAGAACAATTCGTGAGCGCGCTTTTAAAATAACAAACCCAAAGGGTTATATCATCTATTCGCAAGTGACCATTGATGCGCTGAATGAGGTTTGTAAATCTCACGGTTTCGATGTTGATATTCCGTGGCGGGAGCTCACTACTGAGCAGCAGGATGTGGTGTTAAACGGTTCAGACAGGATAAAAATCCCTTATGGAAAGCATACTCTGGAATCGAGGATGACATGGTCGGGAATTACTGCTAAGCCCCGTGAAGAGGGATATTACAAAGGTATATTGCCGGTAATGAACCAGATTCTAAAACGCGACCGGAATCCGAATATTCTTCGTTTTGCAAAATCCCAGGTTTGTTCAGCCTGTGAAGGCAGTCGTCTTTCTCCAAATGCACTTTCCGTAACAGTTCTTGGTAATACAATCAATGATTACAGCCGCCTGTCACTTGAAGAGCTTAAGCAAACTTTGCATATTGACCTCTTTTCAGGAAATGAGAAAATAGTTGCTAAAGGAATATTGGAGGAGATAAACAAACGGATTGATACTCTGAAACTTCTTGGTCTGGGTTATCTTTCATCCAACAGACAGGCCGATACCCTTTCTGGTGGTGAATTGCAGCGCATCCGTCTGGCCAAACAACTCACATCCCGTTTGCGTAATATCACTTTTGTATTTGATGAGCCTTCCATTGGAGTCCATCCATCTAATAATGCAAACATCATCAGGGTGATGAAAGAGTTGGTTGCAAATGGCAATACCGTTATTGTTGTTGAGCACGATGCACAGACTATTCTTAATGCAGACTGGATTGTGGAGATCGGTCCTGATGCAGGTGCAAATGGGGGAAAACTGCTTTTCAATGGATCTTTGAGCGATTTTATTCAATCATCACATAAATCACACACAAAGGAGTATCTTCCAACAGGAGAAAAAAAAGTTAAAATGAAATTTCAGGGGTCTCCTGATTATCAGTTTTTTTCTCTAAAAAATGCAGAAATCAATAATCTGAAATCGCTAAATGTTGACTTTGCATATAAACGGCTAAATGTTGTAACCGGAGTTTCAGGAGCAGGCAAATCAAGTTTAATAAACCAAAGTCTTGTTCCTCTTATCAATGCCAATTATGCAAAACAGCTGAATGCAAAGGGAGAGCCTGCACTTTTGAACTTTGATTTTAATAAAACAATTATTGTTGACCGCTCACCAATCGGGAAAACAGCGAGAAGCACACCTGCCACTTATACTAAGTTACACGACCTGATTCGAAATTTGTTTGCCTCATTAGATGAATCGAAAAAAAGCAATTTTAGCAGGAGTACCTTTTCTTATAATGTGGCTGGCGGACGTTGCGAAAAATGCGAAGGCGCAGGAAAGTTAGAGGTCGGAATGCATTTTCTTGGCAATGTGGAAATGACCTGTGATGTGTGCAACGGCAAAAGATTTAAAAATGAAGTACTTGAGGTAAGATATCATGATAAATCCATTTCCGATATTCTTGATATGTCGGTCAGGCAAGCTTTTGGATTTTTTGACGGAAACAAAAAGATACAGCACTATCTAAGGGTTCTGATCTCCATTGGGCTTGGATATGTCAAACTCGGACAATCCTCAAACACTCTTTCCGGAGGAGAGGCTCAACGTATCAGGCTTGCTTCCGAGATTATCAAATCAACAAGTGGAAATAATCTTTTTATCTTCGATGAACCCACAACAGGCTTGCATTTTTATGATATTCAGATTTTGCTTAACTTGTTTGCTGAGTTGCTAAAGAGGGGAAATACGATTCTTACAATAGAACATAATGAGGATTTTATTAAAAATGCTCACCGTATAATAGACCTTGGACCCGGATCTGCCGAAAAAGGCGGTCAAATTGTTTTTCAGGGGTGTTACTCCGATTTTCTGAAATGTAAAAAATCCCTTACAGCCCGCTTTCTTAATTCAGTTGGCAAGATGGTGACCTTCGGCAATGAGACGCAATACTTTGAAAAGCAAATTGAATTTAAGGGTGTTAGTACCAATAACTTGAAATCGGTTGATGTTTCCATACCCAATGGCAAGCATACTGTGATAACCGGCAGGTCGGGCAGCGGAAAAAGCAGCCTGGCTTTTGATACTATTTTTTCAGAATCACAAAATCGCTTTACAGAAAGCTTTCCTACATACATACGTCAGTTTTCAGGAAATTATTCCAAAGCAAAATTTGATGAAGCATTTGGGCTGACTCCTGTTATTGCTTTAAAACAAAACAACCGAATATCAGACCCACGGTCAACACTTGGAACTTTAACCGATATTTATGATCTTTACCGGTTGCTTTTTTCTCGTTTTGGAATTCAGGATTGTACTAATTGTGGCAAAAAGCTGAAGGCAGGAAAATGTTCCTCTTGCAAAAAAAATTTTCCGTTGATGAATCGTGCTTCTCTTTTCTCATTTAATAATACTAAGGGTAGTTGCACTAATTGCAGCGGACTGGGAACTGTACTTACCTCATCAAAGGAGTTGCTGATCGAAAATCCAGGACTTTCGTTTGAAGAAGGGGCTTTTTATGCACATAAATCTTTGAAATTTTATGCTGATCCATATGGCCAGTATATTGCGACTCTTAAAGTTGTTGGAGAAAAATTTAGGATAGATTATTCGCAGCCTGTCAGGAATTTAACAGAGGAAGCGATAGATAAAGCACTTTTCGGGACAGGGGAGGAGGAGTATGATGTAACCTGGGGTTTTAAAAGAAAAGAGCGAACCGGCATTCACCAATTTAGGGGAAAATGGAAGGGGTTTGTAGAATTGCTGTTGGAAGAGTATCATCGCAAACATGCTAATGGAAAAGGGTATGACCTTTTGCCATTCCTGACCGAGAAATCCTGTCCTGTTTGTGAAGGACAACGTTTTAAAAAAGAGGTATTGTCTGTTACTTTTGCAGGTTTAAATATCCACCAGCTTGCAGATAAGAGTATTTTGCAGACTATTGAGCTTTTTAAAGAAATAGGGCAAAATCCGGTTGCTTTTGGTTTAAATAAAGATTTTGCAAATCTAAACAAACAACTGCTTGAGGATATTATTGAAAAGTCAGAGGCGCTTGAAAGTCTTGGTTTGTCGTATCTGAATATTAACCGGCAGACAAAAACCTTGTCAGGGGGTGAGTTGCAACGAGCACTTTTGAGCACCCATCTGAAAGGAGGACTGACCGGAATTACATATATTCTGGATGAGCCAAGCACAGGTTTGCATCCTTCTGATGCTATAAAACTGAATTCTAATATCAGAAAACTTGTTGAAGAAGGAAACACAGTAGTTACAGTTGAGCATAATCCCGAAATTATTAATTCGGCAGACATTCTTTTAGAACTAGGTCCGGGAGCAGGCGAAAACGGGGGCGAAGTAATAGCTGAAGGAACTGTTACGGAGATTATAGAAAACCAAAATTCACTTATTGGAAAACATCTGAAAAGGAGATTAACTCTGAAATTGACCAGCTCAGCGTCTTTTGAAAAGCAAATCAGTATAGAGGGTGCAAACTCTCACAATCTGAAAAATATCAATGTTAAGCTTGCAATTAATCAAATGAATGTCATTACAGGAGTTTCAGGCAGCGGGAAAACAACTTTGGTACGGGATGTTTTGCTTAATTCTTTCAGGTCTGAAAATGCTGTGAACTGCAAAAATATTTCTGGAATTGAGGATATAAATGAAATGATTGCTGTTGACAAGACTCCTCTGGCTGGAAGTTCGTTAAGTACTCCGGCAACTTATACCGGTGTTTTTGACCATATCAGGAAGCTTTTTGCTGCCACTGTCGAATCAAAATCTCAAAATCTCAAAGCGGGTGATTTTTCATTCAATGGTAAAAGTGGCCAGTGCCCTATTTGTAAAGGAACAGGCGAAATAAAGGTTAGTCTCGATTTTATAAGTGATGTAAGCACCATTTGTGAAAGCTGCAACGGAAAAAGATATCAATCTCGAATACTTGAGATAAAATACAAAGGGGAGAGCATTTTTGACATGATCGAAATGAGTGTGAAGGAGGCAATGAATCTTTTCGATGATTTCCCAAAGATATTTAAGCCTCTCTCCATTTTAAATGAGGTTGGACTGGGTTATTTGCGGTTAGGGCAGTCATCGGCTACTTTGTCGGGTGGTGAATCACAACGGTTAAAGATTGCACGGAAAATTATTGACAGCAAGCCGGAAAATGCCTTGTTCATTTTTGATGAGCCATCCCGTGGCCTTCATCCTGATGACCTTATTCATCTTCAAAGGCTTTTTGACATTCTTATTAAAAACGGAAATACAGTTGTTGTTGTTGAGCATAATCCGATTGTAATCTCAAATGCTGATTGGGTAATTGACCTTGGCCCACAAGGCGGAGACAAGGGTGGTGAACTTATTTATCAGGGTAATTTGAAAGGCTTGATTGATTGTGAAAGGTCTGTGACGGGGAGGTTTTTAGCTTAGGCGATGGCTTTCTGGTTTTCAATATACTTATTAATGCTATTTTTATATATTCAGCCATTTCCTAAAATCACTCATTCTGCTAAAACTTACAATTGTTTCAAAATCAGATTTTGGTTTTAATTCAATTTTAATTCTACTTTTTGATAATGAATACATGTCTTCAATAGAAGATATGCTTACTATAAACTGACGGTTAATCCTGAAAAAATCTTTTGGGTTAAGTATATTTTCCAATTTATCGAGAGAATAATCAATTGAATAGTTATTGTTGCCTTTTGTGCAAATAAAAACATTTTCGCCATCAATATAAAAATATGCAATATCATTAGTTTTTATACTTTTTATCTTTTGTTCATATCGAACAATAAACCTTTCCTGATATT
>JAUVIX010000137.1 GCA_030592565.1 Chlorobiota bacterium | reverse complement strand
ATTTGAAAAAAGGATTTACCAACAGGTTTTGTGGCGGAATGCCATAAGACGGGTGATCTTTATACAAAGGATCAGAAACGAACAACGGTGGCATGAAGTCTTAAATAATGATGGGAGTATAAACAAAGTTCGCTTTTCTAACCGGGTTCGCTTTTTATTATCGTGGAACATAAAAGTGTTTAACAATGATGAATTGCCGAAACTTGTGTTGTCTGATGAAATACTTTTTCATTTTGGCAATGAAATTGTTTACAATACCTTCGATCAAAACCGTTTTTTCATAGGCATTAATTACGGAATAAATGAAATCTGGACTTTGGATTTCGGGTATATGCTTGTTTATCAACAACTATACTCCGGATATCAGTATGACCTGAACCATACTATCCGGATTTTCTTCTATTACAGTCCGGATTTCAGAAAATATAAAAATAAAGACCTTCCACATTATCCTATTGGTGGCAGTGAATAGGTTCAAAATATATCAAAAACAACAAAAGTCATGGCAATGAAAAAAAGAAATTTAGAGGTGCTAAAAGACAGTGCCATCAATAAGACCATAGCATTTACAAAAAAGGAAAGGGAAGAATTAGGATAAATATCCGAAAGCCCTGATACAATTTGAGGACTTTTTAACACCAAATGCATTTTCATTGCTGAACAAATACAGAGACCGTGTACTTTGTTTCAACGATGATATTCAGGGGACAGCAGCCGTTGCCCTGGCTGGTGTTTATGCTTCAAGAAATTCCCTAAACATTTCAAAATCTATTACTTTACTTATCTTATCTAAAGGATTTCCAATATCAGATAGCTTTTGATATGTTTCTTGTTCGTCAAATAATCCTCTGTTTCCCCTTGTTTTATATTTATATGATATCATAATTATTATGTCTTATTTGACACAAATATACAAATAATTATCTGAACTACAATAATTTAATTTATAGAAACCCCCTTAACATCAAATAGTACTTAGCCGACATTGTATTATGTAAAACAAAATATTCTATCACGGTTCAGTATAAATAATATATTTGCACTCATTATTATATTTATCTTTACCTCAAAATCTGTCAGTTTTATTTTAGGAAAGTTCAGGCATTTATTCTAAAATAGACTAACAACAATAGTATTATAAATTGAAAATGATGAGAGAACACTTATTGATAATTGTCTTTTTATTTTTTGGGATTGGCTCACAATCACAAGTGTTGATAACATTATTATTTGGTGACAAATTAAATTCAGACGGATTAGAGTTTGGACTGGAAGGTGGTATTAACTGGGCCAACATATCAGGCCTGGAGTCTCATAAATATGCTCGAAAATGGAATCTCGGTTTTTATTTCGATATCCGGCTAAAAGACCACTGGTTTCTTTATACAGGTGTTTTGGTAAAATCAAATATGGGCATTGATAACCTGACTGCTAATGATTTAGAGACCTTAGGGGCAACCAGATACAAGGGTAATGATGGTCAGTTCTTAGATGGTGAATACAGTCAAAAGTTGAATTATTTTATGGTACCGGTACTTGCAAAATATAAATTTAATAATCACGTGTATATTGAGGCTGGACCTCAGTTTGGTTTGATGTATAAAGCCTGGGTGGAATTTGAAGCAAACCTTGATGATAAAGATGCTATTTTTAAAGAATACAATAAAGATCAGGTAAACAGAATAGATGCAGGTATTATGGCTGGATTGGGTTATACACTCTATAAAGGTACGGGATGGACTTTGGGAGCTAAATATTATTATGGTTTTGTGAATACTTTCAAAGGTATGCCAGGCACAAAAAACAGCTCATTCTTTATAAAACTGAATATCCCCATTGGGGCAGGAGAAGATGCTCAGGAAAAAGCCGCAGAAAAGTCTGCGAAAAGGAAAGCCAAAAAAGAAGCAAAACGAGAAGTAAAGGAAAAAGTAAATTAGAATAAGTAGTTTCAAATGAATTAAAAATCAATTCTGTTTTTAGTCAATTATCGTTTCCTTGGCTTTGTAATTCTATTTCGTTCCATAGGTGCTATAGGTTATTCTACTGACTTAAAAAATTATGGTGTTAAGGACTGGGGTGGCTTAATGGCAGTTGGTATTATTGGAATTATTTTTTCCTTTATTCTTCTATGGAATCCTTTATTTGCTGGATTGACAGTAGTTGTATGGACAGCATTTGTATTAATTACAGCTGGGATTACTAGTATTTACCTTTCATTTAAGTTGAGAAAATTACACAAAATGCCTGAGACAGTATCAGTTGATTTAGTGAAAAAGTATGAAGATGCCAGAAACAAATTGCATGAAGAAATAAATAGCCAACAAAAATAAAAAGTTGATTCAATTATTTCGGGTTTTTTATAGCTTTCTTTTGTGTTTCGGGAAACAAACAGATTTTGGTGCATAATTGAAGCTTTTATGAATGTTGTGACACATTCGCAAAATTATGTATATTTGAGCCGAAATTCGAACAGTCCAATTAATTTGGAGGGCTAAACCACTAGTTTAGTTCTCTTTTAAGGGTTTATCTTGTTTAGGTTAACTTACATTAATAATAAATAATATGGAACTCGACTCCCGGCAAACAATTATTGTAGCGGTTTTGGTGCTTTTTTTAGGAAAGTACCTGAATAAAAAGTTCAATGTGCTTCGTAAATACAATATCCCCGAGCCTGTTACCGGTGGGCTTGTTGCCTCCCTGTTTTTTGGATTGTTATTTCTGTTGTTTGATCTGAACATCAATTTTTCGACGCATTACCGTGATATATTGCTGATTGTATTTTTTACTGCTATTGGACTTTCTACTGAGGTAAAGAGTATTATTAAAGGAGGTAAAGTGCTGCTCATTATTACAGTTTTTGCAATTGCCTACATCTTCCTTCAAAATTACATGGCCATTTCAATTGCTAAACTGTTTAATTTGAATCCGGCAATTGGAATCTTAGCAGGTTCGGCTGCACTACAGGGGGGACATGGAAATATTGTCTCCTGGGTACCTGTCATCAACGAGCAATTCGATATTTCCAACGCAATGGAAATTGGGATGATAATGGCCACATTCGGGCTTATCGTTGGTGGCATATTAGGTGGTCCGGTTGCAAATTACCTGATAAAAAAATACAATTTAAAACCGGAAAATGAAACTGATGATTCAAATATTACTATTGGCTCCAAACACGGAACAAACCTCACCATCGATTACAATTCGATACTGAAGGTTATTATTATGCTTTTCCTTTCAGTAGGTGTTGGGATTTATTTGCACGACCTGCTTGATTATATAAATTTCACACTACCATTATTTGCAACATGTATGTTGAGTGGGGTGACTTTAGCCTTTTTTGTCCCACTAATTATTCCAAAATTGAAATGCCCTGCAAAATCCCCAACGCTGGCGATAACCTCTGATTTAAGTTTGGGCTTATTCCTGGCTATGGCTATGATGTCGCTCAAATTTTGGGAGATTGGTGAGGAGTCCCTGTATATTGTAGTTAGTATTATTATACAAACCATATCAATATTGCTGTTTACAGTTTTTGTCATATTCAGGGTTTTGGGCAAGAATTACGCTTCGGCGGTTATATCTGCCGGCTATATTGGTTCAGCAATGGGTGCCACGCCTACGGCAATGGCAAATATGGCGGCTGTAACTAAAGAACATGGCCCATCACCAATAGCTTTTGCCGTAATTCCTATTCTTGGCGCTTTTATAATTCAGGTAAGCAATGCATTTGTAATCAATATTATTTTAATGCTGATGAGCTAAAACAAAATTATTACAATTAATAAATAAGGAAAAACACATAATAAATGATGGAAGAATGGAAAAATTGATACTGTTTTTCTGAAAAAGCAATAAACAACAAAAAAACCCCGTCTTGAATAAGACAGGGCTTTTTGTTAAATATATTTAGTATTGATTAATCCAGAATTTTATTTCTGGCATCATATATCTTTTTAGCACCATAACCGGCTCCCAGAGCCATTAAGATTATCAGCCCTCCTCCAATAGGAGCACCACCACCAACAGGTAAATCACCACCTCCAGGTCCGCCTGCACCCGGATCAGGGGGTAAATCGGCAAAAACTGTTGTTAATTGAACCAGAAGAAAAACTGCGATGATTAAAACTATTTTGGTAATATTTTTCATAATGATAATTTTTGCAAAATTAATAATGTCTCCTCTTTTACATTTAGAATAAGAAAAGGTTTCAATTTTTTTTTTATTTCAGGCTGCAAAAGTATGAAATATTATAAAATGCAATAAAAAAAAATAAAAAACTTTATTTTTAATACAATACATAGTATTCTTTCTTACTTTTGTTTCGAACTATTGTTCATAATAAATGGATCTATGAAACACTTTATTTCATCATTTATTTTGTTGGTTGCCTTGAATTCAGGCTTTTCGCAAGGTATTGGGAATATTAGAGGAACTATTATTGACAGCCTCACAATGCAACCAATTGAAAATGCTGAAATATTAATTCCCAAGGTTGGTAAAGCCACAATTTCGGATGCAAATGGCTTTTTTGAGGTCAAAAATATAGCCTCAGGGTACTATAAAGTTGTAATAAAGCATCTCAGTTATAGAAGTAAAGAGAAAAATGTTGAACTTAAAGATGGTCAAAGTTTGAATCTGACAATACTTATTTCTCCGGATATTAAAAGTCTTAATGAGTTCATTATTACACAAAATAGCGAAAGAGAGTATTTAATTAGCAAGCTTCCGTATATTCAAACCACTATGGTGCAAAGCCAGATAAAAACGAGCAGTGCTGGTGGTATAGGCGATTTTCTGAGAAGTTCGGGAAATATTTCAGGAATCAGAAAAGGAGGCTCTGGAATTGATCCGGTAGTCAGAGGTTTTAAATTCAGCCAGCTAAATGTAATAACTGATAACGGCCAAAAGATTGAAGGTGGTTGTCCGAACCGCATGGACCCTGCTGTTTCCCATCTCGACTTAGAGGATATAAAAAGGATAGATATTTATAAAGGTCCCTATGCACTGCGATATGGGCCTAATTTTGGAGGAACATTAAATCTGATTACACTTTCCCGAAAAACCTACGATAACTTCACAATTAATCTGGATGCTCTGATGGGATTTCAAGGAAACTGGAATGGAATAAAAGAGAAGCTGTCTGTCTCGGGTGGTAACAGGGTTTTCTTTTTCGGCCTTTCTGGAAATTATAAGGATTATGGCAATTATAAGGACGGAAGCGGGAACGAAGTCAATGCTTCTTATACAAAGTACAATTACGGCGGATATGTTGGAATGAAGGTACATAAGAATCACACGATTTCGTTTAAATATGATGAATCCAAGGGTAGGAATGTGGATTTTCCGGCACTACCTATGGATGAACGAAAGGATGATACCAGGCTGATGTCGTTAGATTATAAAGGAACATTTGATAATGAGTTATTGGATTTTATTACATTTAAGGTATATGATTCTGATGTAAAGCATCAGATGGATAATAAGGAAAGGCCTGTTTCCGACACAGTTGTTGCCGTTTCTGATATTTCTGCTAATAACAAAGGATTAAGAGTGGAGACAGGAATTAACCTGAATAATGCTATTTTATATGTAGGTGCAGATTATGAGAATATTACAAAAGACGGAGAGCGTATTAAAAGTATGATGCTGCAACCCGGCCTGCCCGTGAAAAAGGAAAAGCTTTGGAATAATGCACTGATCAGGAATACAGGCATTTTTGCACAATATTCGGCAACATTAGTTTCTTGGGACATTGTGGCTGCAGCACGTGTTGATTATAATAATGGTACTTCGGATGAAATTGTTATTTCCACTCCAATGCAGGGCGAGATTTACAGATATTCAACAGATTCGATTTCCTCCGGATTCATTAATTTCAGTTTTAATGCCGGTGCTACCAAACATCTGAATGATAAGTTTGCTATATCCCTGTCATTAGGAAGTGGAACCAGAAGCCCCGATATGATTGAGCGTTTCATTATACTGCTGCCTGTTGGCTATGACAAATTCGATTATCTTGGCAATCCGAAACTTAAACCCGAAACCAATAACCAGGTTGATCTGACATTTAAGTTCACGGATGAGAGGTTTGGGTTGATGCAGGTAAATGGTTTTTATTCTTTTTTGAACAATTACATTACAGGAAAAAGGCTTCCTCCTTCGGTTCAGAAGCCTTTGACAAAAGGTGTTTTGGGTGTGAAGCAGTTTTACAATGCAGGAAATGCCCGGATGAGGGGTTTTGAGTTTGTTTATGCGTCTCCTTCCAGATACAGATTGGGTGTCAGTTTTATTGCTGCTTTTACGTATGGCACTATCGACAAGTCAAGCAGATATATTACAAATGATCAGGGGCAGGTTACGGGCGATGAAGAGATTGTAAATGATGCACTTGCCGAGATTCCTCCGTTTGAGGCAACAGCAAAATTGAAGTATCAGTTCTTTGATGGTAAGTTTGTACCTGCTGTGGAAGTCAGAATGGTTGCTGCCCAGAACCATATTTCACAATCGCAATATGAAATGGCCTCACCCGGATTCGTCACGGCAAAATTTTATTTTAACTACTATTTTAACAAGCACTTTTCTGTTACAGGGGGTGTAAATAATTTTTTTAATAATACATATTTTGAACATCTTAACAGAAATATAATCGGAGAGCAATATGAACTGTATGAACCTGGAAGGAGTTTTTGGATCAATTTGTACTTTAAGATATAAATAAGATGGTGATTTTTAAGTGATATTAAATTATAAGTGGATGAAGAACGTCATATTTTTTGTAGTGATTGCCCTTGCAATATCATCCTGCAATAAGGATGACACCGAAGTTGATGTAACATACAGGGTTAGCAAGGCTTACTCAACAACTACTGTTTCCTATACTAATGATGAAGGGATAATGAGTACCGACACAGTACATTTTGATAGCGGTGAGGATATATGGAGCTATTCTTTCAATGGCGAAAAGGGTGAAATAGTTTATGTTTCAGCCATATATGCTGATTCAGCATCTTCGGTAACAGTTGAAGTATTACTCGACGGGAAAATCTATAAATCAGGTATGAGCAATAATGAACCTGGAAAGTATGTTATAGTATCAGGGATAATCCCTTATTAGATTTGATTGTAAAGACAAGAGAAGCCTTGTCTCATTTAATAGAAATAAAACATGTTTAAAAACTCAAAATTTATATTCATCGCTGGAGTAGTTATCTTTTTGTTATCTGCATCGCTTTCGGGATGTGACAAAAACACTAATAACCCACCCGAACCAGGACCGGGAAAGATAACCTTTCAGTTTGAACATTTGATCGACGGACAGCAGATAATTTTCGACAGCCTAATGTACATCAATGCTGCCGGAAATGAATATATGGTTAACGAAATCCAGTATTTTATTTCCGATGTAACACTCTATAAGAACGATGGAACAGAAAAGATGATAAAAGACTGGCAGGATATCTATTATGTTGATACTGACCTTGACAATACCTGGAGTTGGGAAGTTTATGATGACATAGATCCTGGCACTTACGATTCCATCTCATTTATCTTCAGTATTTCTGAAGAGAAAAATATATCGTTCATGTTTGTTAATCCTCCCGAAAGAGATATGTTCTGGCCCGAATTTCTTGGAGGTGGTTATCATTACCTGAAACTGAACGGCAAATGGCTGGAGGAGGGACAAACCTGGAAGACTACTCCTTTTGATTTTCATATGGGGAGAGGACAGATTTATTATTCTTATCCTGATTCAATAATTGGTTTTGTTCCGAATTTTTTCAGAGTGAGCCTGCCAAACTCGGGATTTGTAATTTTGGCAGATCAGAAAAAGAGTATTGAGATAGAGATGAATGTAGAGAATTGGTTTAAAAACCCCCACGTTTTCGACCTGGATATTTGGGGGGGATATATTATGCAAAGTCAGGAAGCTATGCAGATAGCAAAAGAAAACGGGCATAATGTTTTTTCAGTTAAGGTTCTGAATTAGAATAATAATATATATTTGCATAAAAGATATAAATGGTGATGAAGAAATACATTTTAGGAATGTTAGTAATTGTATTGGTTGGTTTTGTTTCATGCATAAAACGAGATGATACACCTCCAATAATAAACATGAATCCTCCTGATAGCCTGGATCATATTTTAAACGCACCTTTTAACGATCCGGGAGCAACTGCAACTGATGAGGCAGATGGTAACATTACTAACAATATGTACATTAAGAATGATTTGGATGTAAATATGGTAGGTGAGTATACAATTGTTTATAGTGTTATCGACAAGCAGGGAAATGAGGCAGCACCTGCCACCAGGTGGATTTTCGTGTACAATCAGGCCTGGAGTTATGCCGGACAATATAATGTTACGGAGACTGAGGTTTTTCCCTCTGTTGGAACAACTGAGTTTACTGCTTTTGTTAAAGCTGATACAACTGTGAATAATAGAATTAGTTTTTTATCTTTTGCCGGAAGCACTGCAAATGCTGTTTATGGGGATATATATGATTCAGTGATTATAATTCCGTTTCAGATAGTGGGTAGTGATACAATTTCTGTTGCAATTCAGGGCAGCGGCAGCATTAACGACTCGATAATATCATTGCAATATACAAAAAAGGATACCATTGGAACCAGTCTGTGGAATGCAGATTTTAAAAGGTAAAAGATGAATAGATTTGTTTTTATATTGTTTCTTTTGGCTTTTTTCTGTTACTCATGTAACAGGAATGATGAACCTGAACTTATTCCTGCAAATCAGGCTACTCCATATGAGATTACCATACCATACGGATTTCCGACTATGCTCAATATCCCTAAAGATAATCCAATGACTGTTGAGGGTATAGAACTGGGCCGTTATTTATTTTATGATGGGAGACTCGCAGGAAGAACGCATCCTGATTCGTTAATGAGTTGTGCAACCTGTCATTTGCAGGAAAATTCATTTGAATGCGGGATTGATCATCCTATATATACAGGTGGATTTACGCATGGGATCGGTGGTAAACCAACCCCTCATGTTATGCTTCCGTTAATCAACCTTGTATGGAATAACTCAGGTTACTTGTGGAATGGTTTTGTAAGCAATGATAACCCATT
>JAUVIX010000219.1 GCA_030592565.1 Chlorobiota bacterium | reverse complement strand
GCAAAAGTGACACAAGTTCCACTCCAAGTTCACATGATTATGGTGGAAGCAACAAATACAATTTACGGGAAAAATCTAACAGGAAAAGAGGAGGACAAATTGGACATAAAGGGAGTTCACTAAAGATGAGTGAAAAACCAGATAAAATTCAAAAGTATATTCCAAGATACTGTAAACAATGTGGAGAGGAATTTAATGATGATAGTGTTTTTGAATTGCATAAACGAAAACAAGAAGTGGTTACCCCTCCAATCAAGCCCAAGTTTATAGAACATCAATCATATAGTTGTACTTGCAGTAAATGTAACACACGAACAACAACTGTTTTACCATCACATTTAAAAGCAAATATTCAATATGGGGAAAATATACAAGCTCTGATAACCTATTTGTCAGTATATCAATATATGCCATCAAACAGGATAAAGAGCTATTTGAAAGACATTATGAATATAGCAATAAGCGAAGGCACTATTTATAACATCATAGAATCAATGAGCAATAAAGCAACACCGATTTATAAAATCATCAAAGAAAAAATAGCTACATCAAAGGTAGTTGGAGGCGATGAGTCAGGTGTAAAAATTGATGGAGATAAGGCTTGGTTTTGGGTTTTTCAGAATTCGTTATATACTTTTATCAAAGTGGCTTACAGCAGAAGTTACCAAACCATTATCGAAACATTCTCCAATGGTTTTCCAATGTCAATATATGTATCGGACAGCCTGCCCGCACAACTGAAAATAAATACAAGGGCAAAATAATTGTGCCTTGCCCACCTTATGAGGGAACTGAAAAATTTCGAGGATGCTTTCAATTGTACTTGGGCATCAAAGTTAAAGCAAGTTTTCAAAGATGCAATTTCTTATAAAAAACAAATGACGGTTGAAGATTATTTGGGGGCAAACCAAAAAGTAAAAGGATTTGAAAACCAGTTGACGGAATTATTAGAGATTGACTATTCGGGCAAACACAAAAAACTTAGGGCATTTATAAAAAGGTTGATAAAAAACCGGGGTTCGATTTTGACTTTCCTATACCATTTGGAGGTGCCTCCTGACAACAATGGTTCGGAAAGGTCCATTAGAAATGCAAAGGTGAAAATGAAAATCTCGAATCAATTCAAATTATTTGATTTTGCAAATCACTATGCAATTATCAGGTCTGTTATCGACACAACTATTAAAAATTCAAAAAATGTTTTTGAGGCTCTATCGTGTCTGGCTAATCAAAAGTTGATTGCTGCTGAATAGTAACAACAAAAGTAATAATTTGATCTGTATATCTTTTTATTTAATACATTAGAACACCAATTTGGCTTGTAGGCTATGGTAATTTGGACGCTTATTTCTGAAAACCATATTTCCTCCGGAGAAATAAACCATTCTTCCACAAAATTGAGAGAAAGATAGTTTAAACCATAATCTATCGTCCCTTCTATAATCCGTTAGTTCATCTATGTAGTCCTAAAGTTATTATCATTCATTAGGTCTACAGAATAACTTTCTTCAAGAATATAAAAAGGGAATAAACTAATGTCATAATTTACTCAACAAAAATAGGTTATCTTGTAGACAGCCATATTGTACCCCAATCCATACCCCGTAAAATAAAAAAGCCTTGCAAATTTATCATTTACAAGGCTTTACACATTATATTCGTAGTCCGTAGGGGAATCGAACCCCTCTTACCAGGATGAAAACCTGGCGTCCTAGCCGATAGACGAACGGACCATTTTATGTAAAGAACTATTCTTTTTCTTAAGGGAGTGCAAAAGTAGTACTATTTTTTTTATCTGCAAATATTTTTATATATTTTTTAAAAAAAGGGAGATGCTGAACAACTGAACATAGTTGCTTTACATCTCCCCGCCAATAATATCTCTACAGGATTATTTTCCCGGACATTCAGCTACAACACTCGCTTTAATGTTTTTGTCGCCATAGGCTTTGTCAAAAGCATCGGAGAATTGTTTTGCCAGCTTTTTTGCTGTTGCATCGTAAGCAGCTTTATCTTCCCAGGTGTTTTTTGGGAAAAGAATTTCAGATGGAACTCCCGAACAAGTTTTAGGAATATTTACGTGAATCAGCTCATCATATTCATATTCCACATTTTCCAGGTCTCCATTCAATGATGCTTCAACCATTTTTCTTGTTAAGTTGATGTCCATCCTTTTACCAACTCCATAAGCTCCACCACTCCAACCTGTGTTTATCAGGTAAACTTTTGTATTATGTTCTTTCATTTTTGCTCCAAGCATATCAGCATATACATCAGGATTGTTAGGCATAAATGGCTGCCCGAAGAATCTTGAGAATGTAGCCTGAGGCTCGGTAACTCCGGTTTCTGTTCCGGCAAGCTTACTTGTATATCCCATAAGGAACCAAAGCATAGCCTGATCAGGATTCAGTTGCGAAACAGGAGGTAGAACTCCATAAGCATCAGCAGTTAGGAAAAGGATTGTTTTCGGATGTCCTGACGTTGATGACTCTTTAATGTTTCTAAGATATCTCAATGGGTATGATGCGCGTGAGTTTGGTGTAAACCTGTCATCATAATAGTCAAATTCACCATTTGGATAAACCATAGCATTTTCAACAATAGAACCGTGATTCAGATAATTATCCTTATGCATAATGGCATCGTAGATATCTGGCTCTTTACTTGGATCAATGTCAATCATTTTTGCATAGCAACCGTTTTCGAAGTTTGCAATTCCATCATCACTCCAGCCATGTTCATCATCTCCAAGCAATGCTCTTGTAGGATCAGCCGACAGGGTAGTTTTACCGGTTCCTGACAGACCAAGTAGCAGTGCTGAATCTCCGTTTGGGCCTTCATTTGCTGAGCAGTGTAACGGAAGAATACCTTCGAGAGGAAGAAGGTAATTCATTACTGTAAAAAGCATTTTTTTAACGCTTCCGGCATAGGCTGAACCGATTACAACACCAAGCTTTCTGTCGAAATCCATAGCCACGACCATATTAGATGTTTTTCCATCGGGCATTTTTCTCAGGCGGCCTTCATATTTTTTTCTATCCAGTTTGTTATAGGGTAAGTGAACCAGAACGAACTCTTCTCCTGCAAAACAACTTTTTTCAATATCCTTAGGAATTGGACGGAACATATTGTCAACAAAAAGAGTAGAGAATGCATGAGCTGAAATTGTTTTAACGGGTAATGCATATTTTGAGTCGGCACCAATTACCCTGTCAGTAACATAAATTTTCTCTTTCTCAGCTAAAAATTTAAGTCCATCCTCGAAAGCCATATTAAAAGTCTCCTCATCAAGAGGAAGATTGTTTGGTGATGTCCAATCAACATTGGCTTCGCTTGATGCACGTTTTACTACAAGAGTATCTTTAGGGCTTCTGCCTGTTGATTCAGGAGGAGTCCAGGTGGCAAGTGCGCCGCTTGCTGAAATTATTGCTTCTCTGTTATCAACAGTTTCTTGTATCATTTCCCTTCTCGGGATGTTGTCGAAAACATTTTTGTGAGCCTTAACGGCTTCAAGTGCTTTTGCTTTTAAATCCATTGTATTTTAATTTATGTTTACGTATTTCTTCAATTTTTTAGGTTACAGGGCTGCAAAAGTAGTAAAAAACAGAAACTTTGTATATGTTTTTATAATTTAGAATAATTTCAAAATAATACTCAAACTTCTAAGAAGTTATACGACGAGGAGAAAAAACTTCTTAGAAGTTTGAGAAGTCCTTCACTAAAATATGTAAGTATTCCTCGGTTTTATCTGCTTTATGATTTCTGTTTTTATCAGTATCTGCCTTAAACCGTTGGTAACCTGTTGTTTTTAAATCATATTTACCATACTTTTCCATTACTGATTTCACAATATCAGCGCTCATTAATCCTTCGTTGTTATAACTTAGAAAAATATAACGGAACCGTGCATTTCTGATTAATTCCTCAAACGATTCCCGTACACTGCCTTTACTGCAATAAGTTGATCTTTTGTAATTTCTCAAACCTGTTTTTCCCCTGGGAACGAAAGTGTCATATTTTGCAATTGTATTCAGCATATGGTAATTAGCTCCGTATTGACGTGAGTTATATGGCGGATCAAGGTAGAGGATATCTCCTTTAATATTTTTAATTAATTCATTGCTGTCCTCCTGATAAACAATATGTTCATTACCATTTATTTCAAAGTCGGCAGGTTCAAGAATAAGAGATTTTTGAGCTGTCTTTTTTAAATGTTTTAAATAGGCACCATAAACCGAGGCGGTATTTGCAATTTTATCTGAGCTTTCAAGCAAACTCGCCAAAAGGAAATAAAATGTATCCTTGTCAATCGTATTATTGATTTTCCATTTCTCAATCTGCTGCCTTACAGCGTCAATTTTTTTACCGTTCTCGTCAGAGAAATACTGCCTTCCGGTTCCTCCTCCAAAGCAGTAGTTTTTATAAATGAATCCCTCAACCGGCATCAGATTATTCAGCTTTTTAATTAACAAGTCTTTGCCAGGTATTGGATTGTGATTACCAATATAGTTCCGGATTAAAATATAGCTGTAATATTCAAAATCGTTACTGATTATCTGTTTTGCCTTAAGCTTAAAGACTCTCCCGACAATACCCGTACCTGCAAATATGTCACAAAAGACCATCTCGGACAAATCCGCTCCCACAACCGAATATACGGTATCCTTGATAAATGAAGACAGCTTGTTTTTCGATCCAATATAATTCATTATTCCTCCTTCTTAACCGCCCAGAGGATGTCGGACAATGTCTCCTCTCCGTTATTTTTCAGTTTTAAACGAATCAGATTTTCTTCATTGAAATTGTTTGCATAATTAAGAATAATATCTTTCAACCAGCCAATTTCCGCTTTTAATTTCCAGTGTTTGCCATTTTGCGCATAAACAATGATGAAAAGCCGGTTATCGAGATGCTTGCGCTTTTGCTGACTTTGATTGGTATATAGCCATTCTATAAGCTCCTTTTTATTTCTTAGAGCATATTCAATGTTATGTCTGAATCCTTCAGGGTAAACACTTGTTTTGTGGTCGAACCTGATTCCGTTAATTGTGAAATCAACCAGCCTGTCGTGCGGATTTAAAGCAGGCTTGATTCCCGGAACAGAGCAGATTATGTGTTCAACAGCCATTGCAGATTTAAAATTGTACCATCGGTTGGCTGCATAATTAAAAAAATTCTGTCTGTCGATTTTTGTTTTAAGATTGGTATATGCTTTCTCTGTCTCTTTTAAGAACTCCTCAAAACTATTTATGTGATAAATAAAGTTGGTAAGATTATCCCACAGGTCATTCTGTTTTTGTCCCCAATGATATTTATAGGGCCATCTCTTTTTAAGTTCTGAATCTATTTTTATTAAATCCACTAAAAATTTAATTTATGACAAAATTAGGCATATTTTGTTATTCTTAGAAATATTAGGCTAGTCGAAAGATAGTACCAGGGCTAATAAGGTGAAATAAGAGAATAGGGTAACGTTATTTACGAGCAAAGCAAAGCGATCTGTTAGCTATGAAAGGCTGTCCTTGAAATTGGCGGATTGCCACGTCGTTCCTCCTCGCAATGATGTGGATTGCCAGCCTGAACGAATTCATTCGGGCAGGGTTCACTCCCTCCACTGCATCTTGTTGGTGTTATCACCAACAAGAAAATTTAACTAATCATTAACAAGTTGGTGACAACACCAACTTGAAGCAGGCAAATACAGGTTTTGTAAATTCCATTACTTTTGCCAATATATTTCAACATTATGAAAACATACAAGCACATTTTTTTTGATCTGGATCATACACTCTATGATTTTGACCGGAGTACTCGCGATACATTCCTCGATCTTCATAAAAAATATAATCTGGCAGAAAAAGGGGTGACACCTTTTGAAGACTTCTTTAAAACTTATAATAAGATAAATATAGAATTCTGGGACAGGTACAGAAATAATGAAATCAAGAAGGAGTTTTTAAATGTTGAACGTTTTCTTGTTACTTTTAAAAAATACGGCCTTAACGACAGAAACTTTGCAGAGCAATTTGCAAATGAATATCTTGCCAATGCCCCTTTAAAGAGGAGACTTTTTCCGGGAGCTATAGAGGTGCTGGAATATCTTAAAGGGAAATATCCTTTACATATTATCACCAATGGGTTTAATGAGGTTCAGGCAATAAAGATAGAGGCCAATGATCTTGAAAAATATTTCAAAACAATTACAGTTTCTGAAGAAGTAGGAGTGAGGAAGCCCTTTCCCGGGGTCTTTCAACATGCACTAAAAAAGGCAGGAGCCAGGCCGGAAGATTGCATAATGATTGGCGACAGCCTTGAGGTCGATATTGAAGGTGCTAAAAATGTCGGGATGGCTCAGATATTTTTCAATTATAAAAATCTGCCTTATAATGGCGTGGCAACCTATACAATAATTGAATTGAAAGAGATATTGGATATCTTATAAAAGTACTAATTATCATTAGTTCGGTATTTTTTAGAGGAATTTTGCCGAACTATTAAATTCTAATAATATCAAAACTGAATTCTGATAGTTG
>JAUVIX010000348.1 GCA_030592565.1 Chlorobiota bacterium | reverse complement strand
TAAAAGTTAATTCAAGTATTTCCAAGGAAACTGTGATAACTTTAAGAGAGCTTATGCCTTTATCAGCTATAAAGCTTCCTGTCGCGATTGAATTAACACAGCAAAAATTTGATAAGGATACTTATACATTTTCAATTGAAGTATATAAGGGTAAGAAAAAACTTTCTGAAAAGAAGTTCATTTTAAATGTTAAGAAACCTGAAGACCCGCGTAAGGAGACCTTCATTTCAGTGATAGATGATTCAGTTCAATATTATGGAATTATGTACCCTTCGAATTATAATCCTAATAAATATTATTCGGTAATTTATACATTACATGGAGCCGGTGTTGAAGCAATTGGTCTTGTCAAGGCATATAAACAGAATGACTGGGCGTTCGTTGTCGCTCCAACTAATAGGAGACCATTTGGGTTCGATTGGCAGGATTGGGGATTTCTTGATGCGAAGGAAGTTTTACCCAATATTAAGAGGAAATATTCTAGTATTAAGAAGAGGCATATTATTCTTACCGGTCACTCAATGGGTGGGCACGGAACTTATGTTGTCGGGAGTATTTTAACAAGGGAATTCAGTTCGATCGCACCAGGTGCAGCATGGGGAGATTTTGCTTCGTACTTCCCACCATCAACATCTAAACTTCATGCGTTCGGTGACCCGGAAATTATTCAGGTAAGAGATATTGTCAGGATGAGCCATAGCCCGTTTACGTACCTTGAGAATTTTAAAAATTTACCCGTAATGATTTATCATGGCGGGGCTGATGATAATGTTCCATATTACCAGGGCCGGATGTTTTATAAATATTTGAAACACCAAAAATCTGATGTTGAATTTTATGAGATTGAAGGGAAGGGGCACTGGTGGAATGACCCAGAGACTGATTATACTGATTGTATCGATTCCCCAACTCATCATGAATTCTGGAAATCAAACGAGAAGAGTAGTGAGAACAAATTTCCGCATTACTTCATTTCAGCTGACCTTGACCTGAATAATTCATCAGATCAATTTACGGTTGTCAGGCAGATAAAACCACTCAGAAAAACCAGGTTAGTTTCAGATTTAGTTAATAACACAATCCAAATAGTAACTTCAAATGTTGAAGCATTTATATTTAATCCTAATTCATATTTACTTAACAATAAACCCGTAATCATTATTGACGAAGAAACCGAAAAAATCTCTACATTAAAAATGACAGATAAAAAGTTATATTTGATTCGGGACAAGAAAGGTAGTTGGAAGAGTTATTCAAGAAAGAGTTTTATTATGCGTGTCAGGTACCCGTCTTCCGGTTATGGAGCAAAGAAGGTTTTCTTCAAGCCTTATCTCCTGGTTATCTGCGGAAAGCAAGGTTCTGATGAATATAAGAAGAATTTTGAAAGAGCAAGGTATTATTCATATTCAATTTGGCTTCGGGGAAATGGTTATGTAAAAATGCTGAAAGAAGAAGATGTTGGGTATTGGCATTTTCGCGGTATGAACATGGTTGTTTTTGGAGTGCCGAAGATAAACTCAAGATTAAAGAAACACTATTCAATTGCGTTCAGGAAACTTAAAGATGAGACAGGGATTTCTGAGCCGCAAAATGCACTTGTGCATTATCATATTCCACGAAAACTATGTGATTATGGTCTTTATAAGTGGGGTACTCCAATATCTGCACTTTACGGTGTACGAACTTCAGATTATTTGCTTCCCGGTCAGAGTTTCCTATTCATTAAAGGTAAGGTCTCTGGAATCTTCATTCCTCTATATTCTTATGCGGGAGTTCCTGACTATGTAATAATTGGTAATGAACCTGGACTATTGTGGGCTGATGTGAAAGCCGCCGGCCTTTTTTGAAAAGAAAACAAAAGAAAAAAATAAAAATAACCACAGAGAAAAAAACAAAAAATATAAAATAAAATATTGCACCACCCCGGAAAAACGGGGTAAACTCCGAACGCCCCGAAGTGAATCCGGGGTAAACTCCGAACACGGAGGAAAAAAGAATAAAAAAAATAAAAACAATTTTAACATGAAGAAAAAACAAAAAGAAAAATTTTAACAGTGACTTTAAAGTGACTTATAAATAGCTTACTTATGTAGTTTGTATTTGTTTAGAGCGATAGGTGCTTGAAGATTCTAATGAATGCAAAATTCACCACAGAGACACGGAGAACACGGAGGGAAAATAGCATCGCTTAGCGCAAGCTCATTTAAGCAAGTCTGCGACCAAAGGGAGTTGATCCCGATTTTTTTAACATCGGGATAAAAATTAAGAATGAACAATGAAAAATGAATAATGTTTTTGCTTTATATATGACAATGCTTTTGTTTAGAGCTGGAGTTGCTTAAGAAAGCACACGAATGCTTTTTTAACCACCCCGAAGTGAATCCGGGGTAAACTCCGAACACGGAGGAAAAAAGAATAAACAAAAGAAAAACAATTTTAACATGAAGAAAAAGAAAGATTAACAGTGACTTTAAAGAGACACGTAATGGACTTACTTATGTCGTTTATATTTGTTTAGAGCAATTATTGCTTAAAGGTTCTAATGAATGCAAAGATAAATTTACAGTGAACTTAAGAGAACTTACGAGAACTTAAAAAACAAAAGAAAAAACAAAAAGAAAAGAAAAATTTTAACATGGCTTTAAGAAAACTTATAAGTAACTTATTAATATTGTTTATAATTGTTTAAATATGATGTTCTTTCATAACAGTCCTGGAAGGACTGATGGTAGTAGCCCAGCAATTTATTGCTGGGTTAGAATTTAAAAGAACCATAACAGTCCCGTAGGGACTGATGTTCGTTCAAAGGAATTTATTCCTGTGAATAATTATATAAACAGAATATGTTTAAAGTATATTTCATGATTATATATATCCTCAGGACTGAAGTCCCTCGCTGTACAGCTGTCCCTACGGGACAGTGGATGTATGGGGGGAATCAATACCCAGCAATGAATTGCTGGGCTATTACCAATAGTCCCTACGGGACTGTAAGGAATCAGTTATATATACGGTTAACAGAGTTAACCGTATTGGCATTTATGCTGAGTTATGAAAACAATAAAAAAACAAAAGAAAAACAAAATAATAAGATTCTTCAGCAGGTCAGCGACCAACGGGAGGTAATCCCGAGAGATAAGCGTATCGGAAGACTTGGAAGAGACCTGTAAAGGAAAATATAAAAACATTTGAATGTCATTACGCTTCACAGAGCTTACTTGCATCCGAAAC
>JAUVIX010000223.1 GCA_030592565.1 Chlorobiota bacterium | reverse complement strand
CAGGATGAGGAGACTCGTCATGTCTGTTTGGCTTATGTGCTCTGTTATTGTTATGATTATTTTTCTGCAATGAGGCTATCAGCGCACCAATCATTTTTGTCATCTCCATAAGGAAGTTTCTCGATTCTTCAACAAGAGTATCCGTTATCAGGCCCTGTTTCTCAGCAACAGAAGTGTAAACAACGCATTCTCTTATCGAACTTTTAGCCATTTTCAGATAATATACGAACTGGCTTTTATTTCTGGATGAACCCTCTGATATGTAAAGCGCAATATCCTGTGCAGAGGCATTGAATCTGTGTATTAGCTTGCTGGAATGCTCTGTTGGGAATAATCCTGTTGCATTATAAACCCAGTCGATATAATCCAAAGCTTTGTGGTAAATCCTTAAATCTTCAAATCTGAAAAATGTTTGAGTTCTTGAGTTTTCGTTTTCCATTGTTAATTCTAATTTCGTAATAGAAATTTAATTTACTTTAAAAGTAGTATCTCCCTTCCCGATAAAGCGGATAATCTGCTCTGCAGCTGCAATTCCGGCATTAATATTTGCTTCAGAAGTCTGTGCACCCATCTTTTTTGGTGAGAAAAAACATCTGTCGCCATAGTTGTTTTCAATGTCTGCTTTACAATCGGGTGCAATGTCAGAAACATATTTAAAATCGTCCCTGTCTTTGAAAACCCGCAAAAGGTCGTCTTCATCAATAACCTCTTTTCTCGCAGTATTAAGCAGAGTTGCTCCTTTTGGCATTCTCGACATCAGGTTATAATTAATTGAGTTTTTTGTGTGTTCATTTGCAGGGATATGAAGAGAAATGTACTGACAGGTGCTGTAAAGCTCTTCCTCTGTATCAACGGCTTTTGCACCCATACTTTCTATTTTCTCTTTTGCAACAAACGGATCGAAAGCATAAACATTCATACCAAAGCCTTTTGCAATATCACCAACAAGACTACCAACGTGTCCAAAAGCATGAATACCTATTTTTTTATTTTTTAATTCTGTTCCGGCAGTGCCATTAAACTTGTTACGAGCCATATAAACCATCATTCCGAGTGCAAGCTCGGCAACAGCGTTTGAGTTTTGACCCGGTGTGTTCATCACAACAATATTTTTAGCAGTTGCTGCTTCGAGGTCGATATTATCATAACCTGCACCTGCCCTGACAATGATCTTCAGGTTTTTAGCAGCATCAATAACCTCTTTAGTAGCTTTGTCACTTCTGATTATCAAGGCATCAACATCCTCTACTGCCTTAACAAAATCAGATTGATCGGCATATTTTTCGAGTAATACGAATTCATAACCTGCATCTTCGCAGACTTCTTTAATACTATCCACTGCTGCCTGAGCAAATGGTTTAACGGTTGCAACTAATACTTTTGTCATAATAATAAATTGTTTTATGTTCAATTAATGATTATTCTCAAATTCCTGCATCACAGCAACAAGTGCCTCAACACTCTCTTTTGGCAAGGCATTGTATGTAGAGGCTCTGAAACCACCTACTGACCGATGACCTTTTATTCCAATCATTCCTTTAGCTGTGGCAAATTCATAGAACTCTTTTTCAAGCTCTTTGTACTCCTCGTTCATAACAAAACAGATATTCATCAGGGAACGGTCTTCTTTAGCAACAGTACCGACAAACAGTTTATTCCTGTCAATCTCATCATAAAGAATTTGTGCTTTTTCAATATTCCTTTTTTCCATAGCTGCTATTCCTCCGTTGTTTTTCAACCATTTCAGAGTTTGCAAAGCAGCATAAACAGGAACAACCGGAGGTGTGTTGAACATTGAGTCTTTATCAATGTGCGTTTGGTAATTGAGCATTGTTGGGATTGTTCTGTCAACATTCCCTAAAATATCGTCTTTTATAATAACAAAAGTAACACCGGCAGGTGCAAGGTTTTTCTGAGCACCACCATAAATAAGTACATACTTTGAAATATCAATCGGACGACTGAAAATATCTGACGACATATCGGCTACCAATGGAACAGGGCAGTCAATATCATTTCTTATCTCTGTGCCATAAATAGTATTGTTTGTTGTAATGTGAAAATAGTCGGCATCTTCAGGAATAGTGTAATCCTTGGGGATGTAGTTAAAAGTAGTATCTTCAGAAGTTGCAACAACATCAACCTCGCCGAATAGTTTAGCCTCTTTAATAGCTTTTTTCGACCAGGCTCCTGTGTTCAGATAAGCGACCTTTTTTTTCATCAGGTTGTACGGAATCATAGCAAACTGGGTACTTGCACCACCTCCAAGGAATATAACCGAATATCCTTCAGGGATGTTTAACAACTCTTTAAACAGGGCTACAGCCTCGTCCATAACTGCTACAAACTCTTTGCTTCTGTGGGATACTTCCATTAATGAAAGACCTGTGCCTTCAAATTCCATTATCGCTTTTGCAGTGTTCTCAATAGTGAATTCGGGCAGGATTGATGGCCCGGCATAAAAATTATGTTTTTTCATCTCTGTTTTATTTTAAAATGTTATACATAAAGAATTGAGCAAAAGTAAAATATTATTATGAAATAAATAATTTATTTGATATTTATTTTAATCATTTACTTTTGTACTAAAAAGATTGTTCAATGAAAGAGCTAAGTGATAGAATTAAGGCATTTACAGAACTGGGAAATAATTTTGTTTCATTTAAGAACAGGGATACAAACGAAGAGCATCCTCTTGAGACATTAATTCGTGATGGAGTGCATTATAACGGCTGGTTTACAGAGGATAATGTCAGAAATGCAATAGTTGCAATCGGGGAGAGTCTGGAAGAGGATAAAATCAACAGGTGGCTTGAGCCATATAGAGATTTGCTTTTGAAAGATGCTAAACAGAAAATAATTGGAATTGTAATGGCTGGCAATGTCCCTGCTGTTGGCTTTCACGATTTTCTTTGTGTGCTGATGTCGGGAAATAAGTTTCTTGGGAGAATGTCATCCGATGATAATAAACTGATACCTGCTATTGCCGGTATTTTGATTGAAATAGAACCCGATTTCAAAGACTACATAGAATTTACTGAAGATAGGCTACAAAATTTTGACGCTATCATTGCAACGGGAAGCAATAACACATCACGCTACTTTGATTACTATTTTGGGAAATATCCTAATATTATCCGAAAAAACAGAAATGGTGTTGCTGTTCTGACAGGAGCAGAGTCTGAGGAGGAGCTTCAAAAACTTGGTCAGGATATTTTTCAATATTTCGGATTGGGATGCCGTAGTATTTCAAAACTTTTTGTGCCGGACGGATATGACTTCAGTAAGTTATTTGATGCTTTATCAGAGTATAAGGATATCACCCATCATCACAAATATAGTAATAACTACGACTATTACAGGTCAATTTATCTGTTGAATAAAGTTGATCATTTTGATAACGGATTTCTGATGATAAAAGAAGATGTTGCATACGCTTCACCACCATCGGTTTTATATTTTGAATATTATAACGACCTTACCGGTTTATTGAAAAGGTTGAACGAAGAACAGGAATCTATTCAATGTGTTGTTGGTAATCCTGAGCCTGTTCAAATTCCATTTGGAAATGCTCAAAAGCCTGAGTTATGGGATTATGCCGACGGAGTAGATACTATGGACTTTCTCCTGAGATTGACATAATATCGGAATCAACCTCTGATTGCAGTACCTGCCAACGAATCAAAGCCGGTTTTAATTAATGCAATTGTTTACCTTGTTGGAAAACAAACACAATAAAATTGTGCTATTACTTTGCATTCAGCGAAAAAGTTGTACTTTAGCAATCGTGTAAGCACCATTAACAATATGAAAGCATTAAACTAAAACTCCTATCTCATTGTTTTACTGACAATTAATACAGCAGGCAGTTTTGCCCATAGAGGAAATATGAAGCATGGAGTGGTGGTTAGCCAAATTTGGTACTGGTGGTTATTTCAGAGTTGGGCATAATATTAAAAAATATAACGAATGAGCAATAAAAGAACTTTAATTGACATTTCCGATTTAAATATAAACATTGAAAATCCAAGATTTGAGATGGTCGGGAATCAACGAGAAGCAATCAAAACCATGATTGAAGACCAAGGTGATAAATTATCAAAATTGGCTGATGATATTACAAATGAAGGGCTAAACCCTGGAGACCCAATCTTTGTAACCAAGCATGAGAAACAAACCAATCAGTATAATGTATTAGAAGGAAATCGAAGAGTAACGACTCTCAAGTTACTTGAAAACCCAGACCTTATACCAGAATCGAATAAAGGTCTTCTTAATAAATTCAAAAAATTATCTGAACAGTACTCAAAATCTCCAATTGAAAAGATTCCATGTATTCTCTTTGACGACGAAAAAGAAGCGGAACATTGGATTGAGTTAAAACATACAGGACAGAATGATGGAATAGGAACAGTTGGTTGGGATGCCCAACAGAAAGCAAGATTTGACGAACGTGTCAAAGGGACTTCCAGTTATGCTTTGCAAATAATTGACTTTCTTCAAAAAGAAGATTCCGTTGATTCCGAACTAAAAAAGAATTTAAATAAAGTGAAATCTTCTTCACTTCAACGTTTGGCCACTGACCCTGATTTTAGACGAGTTTCTGGAATTGATATTAAAGATGGAAAAGTAATAACTCGTTATGACCCTTCTGAAGTTGCAAAACCGTTAAGCAAAGCGGCTAATGACTTATTGAGAAGAGATTTTACTGTAAAGGATATTTATTACAAAGACGACCGTCTTAATTACCTTGAAACCTTTAAAAAAACTGATTTGCCCGATAAGACACAAGAATTATCAGGGAATTGGGAACTTATTAGTACAACAAGACCTAAGAAAGCTGACCCTAAAAAACCTAAACCAAAGGGGAAGAGAAGCAAGAGTTTGATTTCAAAAAGACATACCATTATTCCTAAAAGTACAATCATTCCAATAAGTCAGCCAAGAGTAAATAAAATATATCATGAACTAAAAGACCTTGATTTAAGAGATTTTGAAAATTCGGGAGCTATTACTTTTCGTGTGTTTATTGAATTATCTTTAGACAGTTATTTTGAAAAACACCCAATTTCAGGTGTGACAAACAATAGTAAATTAAGTCATAAACTAAAATCAGTGGCATCAGATTTAGAAAGTAAAGGAATACTTGATAAAAACAAGTTAAAAGGTGCATATACTGCTTCGACAATGAAGGATAGCATTTTCTCCATTGACACTTTCAATGCATTTGTACATAATAAAGACTTTCATCCTGATGCAGAACAGCTAAAGAAAAATTGGGATAATTTAGAAATCTTCTTCTTGAAATTATGGGAATTAATTTAAATACAAACTATTTCTCTCCACTTCGTTACCCTGGTGGAAAAGGAAAATTATCCCATTATGTTCAATTATTAATTGAATATAATTTGCTTATGGATGGACACTATGTTGAGCCATATGCAGGTGGAGCTTCGGTAGCACTTTCTTTGTTGTTCAATGAGTACGTTCAACAAATCCATATTAATGATTATGACTTTAGAATTTATGCATTTTGGGATAGCGTATTAAATCAAACAGACGAGTTTTGTGAGAAGATTATTGATACAGATATTACTATCAACAATTGGGAGAAACAGAAAGAGATTCAGCGTAACCCCGATGATTGCAACAATCTAGAAATTGGGTTTTCAACATTTTTCCTAAATAGAACAAACAGGTCAGGAATACTTAAAGCAGGAGTTATTGGTGGCATAAATCAAAACGGGAATTGGAAAATTGATGCTCGGTTTAATAAACAGGATTTAATTCAGCGAATTAGAAAAATAAGTCGTTACAAAAACAGAATTTCAATCTACAATTTAGACGCAGTTGATTTAACGCAGAAATTAGACAAAGAGCTACCCCAAAAAACACTTTTTTATTTCGACCCACCCTATTACAACAAAGGAAAAGACTTATATATTAACTTTTACGAACACACCGACCACCAGCAGATTTCTCAATTAATTGCAAAACTTAAAAACAGATTTTGGTTAGTATCATATGATAATGATGTCAATGTCAGAAATCTTTATCAGCCCTTTCTTCAAAGAACTTACGAACTGAATTATCACGCTGCAAATGCTTCTAAAGGAACAGAAATAATGATTTACTCGCATAATCTAATCGTTCCAGAAATTCACAATCCAACTAATAAAATTGAAATTAAAAAGATTGATTTACTTGGATTAAAGGCCAATTGGATTGAAAAAAGAAAAAATACTATGCCCAACAAAGTATATAGTTAATGGCGGTTATGTGCTGTCTTTCAACACTTTAACACTTAATGAACTTAGTGCTAAACTGAAAGTTAAGTACTTCGAAATCCGCCACTAACCATATACAAACCGTCAGACTGTCTAAAAACCCAACCTTTTTGTTTTTCTTTTCAAAATGTTGATAACTTCAGCAGTTATCAACAGGCATAACTCACAGGTATTGAGTATATTTACATCATGAAATATATAACAGGT
>JAUVIX010000074.1 GCA_030592565.1 Chlorobiota bacterium | reverse complement strand
GAGAGATAAATGCTATCAGGCTATGAATGATGATTTTAATAGTCCGATTCTAATCTCTCACCTGTTTGATGGCGTGAGAATCATCAATTCTGTATATGATAATAAAGAGATGCTAACTGCAAATGACATTGAACTTCTAAAGAAAACCTTTAATGAATTTGTTTTTGATATTCTGGGATTAAAAGATGAAGATTCCTCTGGAAATACTGAACTCCTTGATGATCTAATGAATACTGTTCTGGAAATCCGCAAACAGGCGAGGACAAATAAAGACTATGCAACTTCAGATAAAATACGGGATGATCTTGCCAATATAGGAATAAATATAAAAGACACAAAGAATGGTGTTGAATGGAGTATTGAGGAGTAATAAAACCGGGAAGAACAAACTTCCCTCTTGAGAGAGGGTATATAAAAAACCAGCAGTCAATACCGCAAACAGATTGCAACAATGCCCCGGCACACAAGCCAACGTAATGGCATTTCGCAATGACGCTTTTCTTTATATCTTTCAGTGTTTAAGCTATTACCGTCATTTGTAGAAATCAAAGGGTTGGCTTTGCATATGAGAATTACGTGGCAATCCATCTGCTATGAAAAGCTATCAAGGGACAAACGACAGTCCGAACCATTGAATTCAATCCTGCTACTTCACTGTAACTAAAAAGTAATTCTTTTTTCCTTTTTGTGCCAGGATATACTTTCCGTTCAGGAGGTCTTTGGTTCCTATTTCATAATCATCTTTTACTTTTGCCTTATTGATCGAAACGCCATTATCCTTCAACATCCGGCGGGCCTCACCTTTAGAATTGAATATCCCTGTCTTTTCCGATACAAAGTCAATAACCCCGATTCCCGATTCAAACTCACTTTTCGAAACTGTACTTTGCGGGACACCTTCAAAAACTGATAAAAGCATATCTTCCGAAAGGTTTTTTAACGTTTCTGTAGTTCCTTTCCCAAATAATATCTGCGATGCTTCTACGGCAGCATTGTAGTCATTTTCGGAGTGAACCCTGACTGTAACATCTTTTGCAAGAGCCTTTTGCAAGACACGCAGATGAGGCGCCTGTGAGTGTTCTTCAACCAGAACATCAATTTCTTCTTTTGTTAGTAATGTAAAAAATTTAATGAAATTAACTGCATCCTCATCAGATACATTAAGCCAGTATTGATAGAATTTATATGGTGAAGTTCTTTTTGGGTCGAGCCACACATTACCACCTTCACTTTTCCCGAATTTGCTTCCATCCGCTTTTGTTATTAGCGGACAAGTTAATGCAAATGCCTCCCCCTGTGCTTTGCGACGGATAAGCTCGGTACCGGTAACAATATTTCCCCATTGATCGGAACCTCCAAGTTGAAGCTTACAGTTTTTATTTTTATAGAGCCAGTAAAAATCATATCCCTGCACAAGCTGATAGGTGAACTCGGTAAACGACATACCTGTTTCAAGCCTTTTCTTAACCGAATCTTTTGCCAACATATAATTTACAGTAATGTGTTTTCCGGCCTCTCTGATAAAATCGAGGAATGTAAAATCTTTAAACCAGTCGTAATTATTTACAACTTCTGCCTTGTTTTCACCATCATTAAAGTTCAGAAAGCTCATCAGTTGCATTTTCTGGCATTCCAGATTGTGGTTTATATCTTCAACAGACAACAATTTTCTCTCTTCACTTTTCCCTGACGGGTCACCAACCATACCTGTTGCACCTCCCACCAGAACCATGGGCTTATGTCCGGCTCTTTGAAAATGCATTAGCAACATAATTGGTACAAGATTGCCAATATGCAAGGAGTCAGCAGTTGGGTCAAATCCAACATATCCTGTTGTCATCTCATTATGTAATTGCTCATCTGTTCCGGGCATTACATCGTGTATCATCCCACGCCAGCGCAATTCTTCGATAAAATTAATCTTCATAGCCAAATATTTTTTGCAAAAATAGGATTTATGGATTATAAATTGCGAAAATGTTTTTAGTAGATAATATTGAATAACTGAACAAGGTGAAATATTTCGCACCTGACAGTACTTATTCAGTCCTACACAAATATATCTCCCGGCAAATCATCCCTGAGATCAACTTAATATTGTAAAGTGTAGCACCCTTCACCGTTCGGCTAAGCTCATGCCAAAGCCTTGCTCCTCTCCTCAAGGAGAGGAAAGACCAATGCGACAGCTTCTTCCCTCTCCTTGAGGAGAGGGGTAGGGTGAGGTGATCATCAAAAAAATGGCTCTTAAGTTGACGGCTATGATGCAGATGCTTTCTGACAAAAATTACAATTATAAAAATAAAACCTAAAAAAATAGTTGTATAACTAAATAATTAGTTATACATTTGCAGCGTCATTAATAAAATGACATTTTTTATACAATATTTAACTAAATAATTAGTTACTAAACTAAACAAATAGTTAAACTATGAAAGAACTAACAAAAGCAGAGGAACAGATTATGCAGATTTTATGGCAAATAAAAAAAGGGTTTGTCAATGATATACTTGAGAAATTCCCTGAACCAAAACCTGCATATAACACGGTTTCGACGATTGTCAGGATATTGGAAAAGAAGGGCTTTGTAGCATATAAAGCTTATGGCAAAACCCACGAATACTATCCAATATTCTCAAAAAAGGAATATACACAAAAGTATTTCGGGAGTTTTATGACAAATTATTTCAGCAATTCCTATACTGCACTTGCCTCGTTTATGGCTCGCGATAAAAACATCAGTATTCAGGAGTTGGAGGATATTACAAAACTTATTGAAGAGAAAATAAAAAAGAAAAAATTATGAAAGAACTATCAGAATACTTCATACAATCAGGTGTCAGTATGATTATTTTATATGGATTCTACTGGCTTTTACTTAGAAAAGAAACATGCTTTAGCTGTAACAGGACTTTCCTTTTGTTTGCTTTGATTTTTTCAGCATTGATTCCGTTCACATCTCATCTGTTTTCAAACAATATTATTTCCAGTCAGTATTACACTATGCTGGAACCGATAATTATAATCCCGGATATTCCTGCTGCTTCTTCAACAAGTTTCGGCCTTGCAACTGTACTGTTATGGGTATATATTTCAGGTGCTATTATTAATATAGTAAGAATTATGATTCAAGTGTCACGAATACTTTTCCTTGCACAAAAAAGTGGAATCCATCGTCAAGGCGGTATGAATGTAGTTTATACAGATAAAAACGTAGCAAACTTTTCATTTTTCAATATTATCTTTTTAAGTAAATCGGGGAGCAACAAAGAAAATATCGAAAGGATTATTACCCACGAAAACGCACACATAAGGCAAAAGCACTATATTGATCTTATTATCATTGAGTTAATGACGACTATTTTCTGGTTTAATCCTGTAATTTGGTTTTACAGAAGATCGTTAGTAGCTGTTCATGAATACCTTGCTGATGAATATGTATTGTCGCAGGGAGTTGAAAAAATAAGCTATCAAAAATTACTTGTGACCCAGTCATTCGGGTTACCTGTATTTGCACTTACAAACAATTTCAATCAATCATTAATTAAAAGGAGGTTTATCATGATGTCAAAAACAAAATCAAAATTTAAAACATTATTCAGATTATTACTTGTTTTACCCGTTATCTTCATTATCATTTTTACGGTATCGTGCAGTGATAATCCAGAAACCAGCAGTGCAGTCTCTTCCGAAGAACCACCACCACCGCCGCCGCCGCCAAGCGACAATTTACAAAAATCAGATACTATTACAAAGGATGAAGTTTTTGTAGTTGTAGAGGATATGCCTTCATTTCCCGGAGGTGAAAAAGCAAGAAACAATTACTTTGCAAAAAACGTCAAGTATCCTGAAGTGGCTCGCAAAGAAGGAATTGAGGGACGAGTTTTTGTAACTTTTGTAGTTGATAAAGACGGCTCAATTGCAGATGTGAAGATTTTACGAGGAATTGGCGGAGGCTGTGATGAAGAGGCCATACGCGTTATTGAAAATATGCCAAAATGGATTCCGGGAAAACAACGTGGTAAAGATGTCAGAGTACAATTTAATATGCCCATTGTTTTTAAATTAAATGGTGCATACTAGAAGATTGAATTGTGCCCTTTTACTTCGCTCAGGGCGACAATGTAGTATAATAAGTGTACAGTATGGGTGATAAAATGACAAAATGGAATTTATTTTTAGTGTTCTTTTGCCTTGTCTTTACTTTGGCACCGGTTTTCTCCACAGCTCAGTTATTCCACAAAAAAGTAAACAGATATGATGAAAACGGTAAGCGAATAGGACTGTGGGTTCATTACTGGGATGAAGAAGAAAAAATACCATTGTCAAAAAACCATTTTAAAGATGACAGGGAAACAGGTGTTTGTAAGAATTATCACAATAATGGGAAACTCCGACTAAAATTCAGATATTATAAAAACAGGATCAGGGTTAAATACTACGATGAAAGCCGGCATATAGAACAAAAAGGCTGGGCAATAATGGATTTTACCGAAAAGGATTTACACTATTATTGGCACGGGAAATGGAAATTCTACGACCAGGACAGAAAACTGATTCGGAAGACTTCATTCAAAGACGGTGTACTTATAGAGGAAAATTTTATGAATCAGGAAGAAATACAATAAAACAGTAAAAAAAACTCAAAACCAAAAAGAGATAAAAAATAATTTCAAATAGGATACCCTGATTCTGCAAGGCAAACCTCCCGTTTTATTACTGTATTCCAGTCTATTACATCCAATAGTACAATATACTATTGATATAATAGTATAAAAAACACTCCTACTCCATTTAGGAACTTGTTTTTCCTATGTATTTTTTCTTATATTTGCAAATCAGTTTCAAAATGGGAATAAGAATCTCATATTGAAACACAAACATAACACCAAGTAGATTGGCAAATGCTTAAGCACCAGACATATACGGTTGTGGCACAGAGATGGCAATTAACACTAACAGCAAATCAAGTGTTAAACATTTTAAAATTTAAAATTATGAGGTCAATCTACATCACATTAATCGTAACGTTCGTGTCACTGAGCACATTTTCACAAATCACATCAGACACAACTTTTTCAAAGCAATGGAATTCTGAAACCCAAAACTGGGAAGCTTACAGTCGCACAATCACAACCTTCTACAATAATTTGGTTAGTTCTGAACGTGTAGAGATTTTTCAGGAAAACAAATGGATTAATTACAGTTTCAAAGGTTATTATTATAACAATGGAAATGTAATCGAAAAGAGTGAGCAATACTGGAACGACTCCAAACTTAAGTGGGTGGACAATTTCAGAATATTGTATTCTTACGATGAAAACGGAAATCTTATTAAACTGTTACATCAAAATTATTATGATGGAAAATTCGTAAGCACACGCAAAGAAAAAATGGATTATTACCCAGATGGTGAGCTGAAAGAAAAAATTATCCAAAAGATAAATGAAGACCAGGCATGGTCAAATTTCCTCAGGTATCAGTATTATTACAATGCTAATGACCTGCTTATTGAGGAAAACCTGACTTACTGGGAAAATGATGACTGGGATAAAAACAGCTACACAACAAATTACAGCTATGATAACAGTGGCAACCTGACATCGAAAACAAAAGTATATTGTAATAAAAACAAAAAAGAGAACAGCACTAAAGAAGAGTTTATGTACGGTGATGACAATCAACTTCAGGAGTATGCAATTTACAACTGGACAAAAAAGCACTGGACAAAAAGAAACAGGGTAGTTTATTCGGATAATGATAACTCAAGAACCATACTAAGTCAGGTTTGGTCAAAAAATGAATGGGCAAACTACACTTCTACCGAGCTCACGGGTGACTATAAAACAGTTGCATCGGTCAACGACCTTGATTACAGTATCTCTTTTGATATTCGTTCTAATCGTCTTGGTACAAAAGCAATAATAGAATTTGACAATCCTTACAATGAGCGCTATTTCGTACAAGTTGTGAATGAAAATGGATTGATTGTAAACGCAGAGACTACTAATGGTAATGAAATTTCAATAGATTCATATTATTTAGAAGGAGGCTTATACTACATTGAACTTCAAGGTAGTAATTCTTTTTCTGGTAAATTTTCAATTGAATAGGAAATTACCATGTAGATTACCTTACCTTGATTTGCTGAGCCACCCCTTTCCTTGGGGTGGCTTAATTTTTTATATCTTTGCACACAATAAAAAATTGCAACTATAGTGAGGCTTAAAAATATATATATTCTGGTTATAAAGTCATACATCGGGCCTTTGCTACTGACCTTTTTTATTTCCCTGTTCGTTTTGCTTATGCAGTTCCTGTGGAAATATATTGATGATCTGGTAGGAAAAGGCCTTGAATGGCATGTTGTTCTAAAACTACTAATGTATGCCTCCTCAACATTTGTCCCGCTTGCTCTACCTCTTGCCATCCTGCTATCATCACTTATGACATTTGGTAATCTCGGCGAATATTATGAACTGGTTGCTATGAAAGCTGCCGGAATTTCCCTTCGAAAAATCATGAAACCTCTTATAGTACTTTCAATTCTTATAAGTCTTTTTGCCTTCTATTTTTCCAACAGCGTTTTGCCGATTGCTAATCTGAAATTTAAATCTCTTTTGTACGATGTAAGAGAGCAAAAACTCGCACTCGATATTCCTGAAGGTATTTTTTATAATAACCTTGACGGGTTTGTTATCAGAATTGGGAAGAAGGAAGAGGATGGAAAAAGAGTCAAAAATATTATGATTTACGACCACAGAGATAAAAAGGGTAATATTAAACTTACTGTTGCAGATTCGGGAAGAATGGAAATGACACCTGATAAACTAAACCTGCTTTTCACCCTGTATCAAGGGCATAACTATATTGAGAAAACTGATCAGCGCAACTATAAAGTAACAAGACCGTTCCAGCGATCAAGCTTCAGAAAAGAAGTTATTAAATTTAGCCTTATGGATTTTAAAATGTCCCGTACAAATGAGGATTTATTTAAGAATAACTACTCTATGCTTAACCTGAAACAATTACGAACGGCGGAAGATTCTTTGGTTAGAAAATATAGAAATGAGCGGGATAGAATTCCGAAAAGCCTTATTAATAGTTTCTACTTTTATAACAAGATAGATTCTGCACAACTGGAACAATACAAATTAGATTCTATCACCTCCTTTGACCTGCTTGCTGATTACAAACCATTTAAAAAAGACGAGATAATTGAGAGGGCACTGGGAAAATGCAGGAACCAAAAAAATAATATCTATTATTATAAACAGAATCTAGAAAATAAAAGCAAATTGATTTACAAACATCAGGCTGAGTGGCACCGGAAGTTCACATTATCGGTTGCCTGCTTTGTGCTGTTTTTTATTGGCGCACCTCTGGGAGCCATAATAAGAAAGGGCGGGCTTGGATTGCCGGTCGTTATTTCTATTCTGTTTTTTGTTCTGTTTCACATCATTTCAATTACAGGCGAAAAATCGGTAAAATCAGGTGTAATAGACGCCAATATCGGGATGTGGGTTGCTCCTTTTGTACTGTTGCCTCTGGGCATCTTTCTTGCTTATAAAGCTACAACCGACTCTCCGTTGCTCGATTCTGAATCGTGGATTAAATTCGTTCACAAAATATTTAAAAAGAGAGTTTAATAATGAACATACTTTTCCTTTGCAACAAATCGCCATATCCGCCCAAAGAAGGTGGCCCTATAGCAATGAATGTAAATATCGGGGGATTGGTTGAAGCTGGTCATTCAGTAAAGGTTATTGCTCTTAATACAAATAAGTATTTCATCGACCCTAAAGAGATTCCGGAAAAATACAAATCCGAAACTGACATTGAATTTGTTTATGCTGATTTATCCATTAAACCGGCAGAAGCCTTTGCTAATCTTTTTTCCAACAAATCCTATCATGTTGAGCGGTTTGTATCTGACAATGTGAACAAAAAACTCATTCAAATCCTTAAGGATAATAGTTTTGATATTGTTCAACTCGAAATGCTTTATATGGCGCCTTATATTGAAACCATAAAGCAACATTCAAATGCCAAAGTTATATTAAGGGCGCATAATATCGAGCATCTAATCTGGGAAAGGATAACTTCCGTAACAAAGAATCCTCTTAAAAAATGGTACATTGGGAATCTGACAAAGAAACTAAAAAATTATGAACTGTCAGTTATGGACAAATTCGATGGAATAGCAACCATTACAGCGAAAGATGCTGAGTTCTTCGGGGATGCAGGTTGCCGGATTCCTTTAACTGATATTCCATTTGGAATTGATGTTAAAAAGTATAAGCCGCAATATTTTGAAGAAAAAGAGATTTCGCTGTTTCACCTTGGCTCAATGAACTGGATGCCTAACGAAGAAGGAGTCAGGTGGTTTCTTGATAAGGTATGGCCATTAATTCACAAAGAAAACCCAACACTCAAATTTTATCTTGCCGGAAGGATGATGCCTGACTGGCTTACAAATCTCAAAATAAAAAATGTTGAGGTTGTAGGTGAAGTTGATGATGCAACCGAGTTTATCAATGAAAAAGGAATTATGATTGTTCCTCTATTGTCTGGCAGCGGAATCAGAATAAAGATAATTGAAGGTATGGCTCTTGGCAAAACAATAATTTCTACAACTATTGGTGCTGAAGGAATTAACTATGAAGATGGCAAGGATATTCTTATTGCAAACACTCCGGAAGAGTTTTCCACAGTTGTTAAAAAATGTATTCAAGACAGAAATTATTGTTCGGCGGTTGGCAGGAATGCACGAAAGCTAATTGAAAATGATCATAACATCTTAAAAATAATTGGCAAACTCGAAGGTTTTTATAAAACAATTTTAGAAAATTAACATATTTTTGACCCTCAATTAATACTTGTGCCCGATGAAGATATTTGTACTACTATCACGTTTCCCCTATCCTTTAGAAAAAGGTGATAAGTTACGGGCATACAACCAGATAAAGCAATTATCGAAAAATCATGAAATCCATCTTTGCGCTATTTCCGACATTAATATTGACAAAAAATATCGTAATGCCCTCGACCCTTTTTGTAAATCGGTTACGATTATAAACATAAGGAAGCCGGGAATAGCTCTGAACATTCTGAAAGCGTTCATAAATGGAAAACCTCTGCAAACCGGTTATTTTTATGACAGAAAGGCTCAACAGAAAATTGATATATTAATCGAAAAGATTAAACCAGATCATATTTTTTGCCAGTTAATAAGAGTATCAGAATATGTTAAAACAAAAAAGATTCCCAAAACTCTGGATTATCAGGATGTGTTTTCAAAGGGTGTGGAACGCAGGTCACATACAGCTTCGTTCTACATGAAACCGATATTGAAACTTGAATACAAAAGACTACTAAAATATGAAAATGAAGTTTTCGACCTTTTTGACAATAAAACCATTATCTCAATTCCTGACAGGGATTTAATACCTCATCCCGACAAAGATAAGATTGCTGTTGTAATAAATGGTGTGGATACTGATTTTTTCAAACCAATGGAAACGGAAAAGGAGTATGATCTTGTATTTACAGGTAATATGGGCTATCCTCCCAATGTAAATGCTTCACTTTATCTTGTAAAGGAGATATTACCACTGGTTCGGAAACAAAAACCGGAAATAACTCTGACGCTTGCCGGGGCCTCTCCTCATCCTGATGTTAAGGCACTTGAAAGTAAGAATATTCACGTAACCGGATGGGTAGAGGACATAAGGGAGTTTTATGCCAACGCAAGGATTTTTATTGCACCAATGCAAATTGGCACGGGCTTGCAAAATAAATTGCTTGAGGCTATGGCAATGAAAATTCCATCAATCACATCCCCACTTGCCAACCAGGCATTGGAAGCTAAGCCGGGTAAAGAAATATTGGTAGGAAATTCGCCGGAAGAGTTTGCGGATTATATTATTAAACTGCTTGATGACAAAAAACTCTCTGAAGAACTTGCAGATAACGGCTACAGCTTTGTCCAGAAAAATTACAACTGGGAATCGGCAACAGGAAAATTAGAAATAATAATTACCAGGTAAATAAGAATGAATTCTTTTGATACGATATTGATAATATTAGTTAGTATTTCATTTGCAGGATTTGTTTTCGGACTTGCCGGAAAAGCAATAGCAGTAAACAAAAAGTTAGTCAGGATGGGAGAAGTTAGCAGTACAATCACAGCCATCTCCCTGGTATTGATGTTCCTTTTCGCCATACTTTGGAAAGTTTTGACTTAAAGTAACCTCTAAATATCTAGCGTCATATTTATTAACATTAAAACAAAATATATTATGTCATTATCTCAACCCACCAACGACGAAAGAACAATTGCAATGCTTTGTCACATCACAGGTTTAATAAGTTTTATCGGGCCACTGATTGTCTGGTTACTGAAAAGAGATGAATCTGAGTTTATTGATGCAAACGGTAAACAGGCATTGAATTTTCAGATTTCAATTTTTATCTACAGTATTGTCGCTTCCATTCTGATAGTTATACTAATTGGAATACCTTTGCTAATTGCTATCGGGCTTTTCAGCCTGGTTATGATAATTCTGGCTTCTGTCAAAGCACTAAATGGCGAGGTGTTTGAGTATCCTTTGTCGATGAAGATACTTAAGTGAGAAGAGAGGAGTTTGTGGTCATTCGATGGTCATTTAGTAGTAGTGTTAAAGAAGCTTTATTTTGTCGATTAAACCAGAAAATATCAGATGGTTATTGTCTTATCTAAAGTTGATTTGACACTAATAAGAAATTGCAATAAAAAACATAAAGTTTCAAATGGATGAAAAAGATCAACAGCAATATAATCAATGATGTTATTTCCAAAGCTCGCACTTCACCCCGTAAGAGAATGAATCATAATTTTCATGATGATTTTTCTGATCCTATACAACGTTTCCTGAATGCCTGGGAGCCGGGCTCTTATCTTCGGCCACACCGCCATCTTAATCCACCAAAAAGGGAAGTCTTTATAGTTTTGCAGGGAAGTTTTGCGGTTGCTACATTTGATGATGAAGGAAACATAACTGACAAATTCATCCTGGATGCATCAAAAGGAAACTATGCTGTAGAATTAGATGCCGGCGAATGGCATACAGTTATTCCCCTTGAAACAGGCTCAGTGGCTTACGAACTTAAGGACGGACCGTACGACCCAATTGACGACAAAGACTTTGCAAGCTGGGCTCCAAAAGAAGGTGATGTGGAATGTGATGAGTATAACCAAAGAATTTTAAGAGAATTCGATAACTATTCCTAATTTTGCAGCCATATTTACTGCCTGATGAATAATTGCATCGGCAAAATCAAGAAATAATATGGCACAAAAACCATCAATACCAAAAGGAACACGCGACTTCTCCCCCATTGAAATGGTGAGACGTAACTATATCTTCGATACTATTAAATCGGTTTTCAAGCTTTACGGTTATCTTCCGATTGAAACGCCGGCAATGGAAAACCTGACAACACTTCTTGGCAAGTATGGCGATGAAGGTGATAAGCTTCTGTTTAAAATTCTAAATTCAGGTGACTTTCTGAAAAAAGTTCCTGAAGATAAATTACTGAATTCAAGAGCTAATGAAATTGCAGGCTATATATCTGAAAAAGGATTACGCTATGACCTTACAGTTCCATTTGCACGTTATGTTGTACAGCACCGCAACGACATAACATTCCCATTTAAGAGATTTCAGATTCAGCCGGTTTGGCGTGCCGACAGACCTCAGAAAGGACGCTACCGCGAATTTTTTCAATGTGATGTGGATGTGATTGGAAGCCGCTCATTACTCAATGAGGTTGAACTGGTTCAGATAATAAACGATATTTTTGAAAAGCTGAGAATAGATACTACCATCAGTCTGAACAACAGAAAAATACTTTATGGAATTGCAGAATATATTGGAGAAACTGAAAAGTTTACGGCAATAACCGTTGCCATTGATAAGCTCGACAAAATAGGAATAGAAAAAGTTAAGGATGAACTTCGCTCATCTGATATTTCAGATAAAGGAATAGAGCAAATTGGCGATATTTTAACTTTTGAAGGAACAACAGATCAAAAATTGATATTTCTTGAAAAATTACTTGAATCTACAGAGACAGGTAAAAAGGGAATAGAAGAATTAACTATTGTTTTTGATTATATTAAAGACATTAAATTGAACTCTAATGTTGAGTTTGACCTTACCCTTGCCCGCGGACTAAACTACTATACTGGAGCTATTATTGAAGTAAAAGCAAATGATGTACAAATGGGTAGTATTTGCGGTGGTGGCAGGTATGATGACCTAACCGGGATTTTCGGACTACCTGATGTTTCGGGTGTTGGCGTCTCTTTTGGTGCCGACAGGATTTACGATGTAATGCTCGAAAAGAATCTGTTTCCGAAAGATGCTTCGACGACAACCCATGTTCTGTTCATCAATTTCGGAAAAGAGGAGGAGAAAT
>JAUVIX010000263.1 GCA_030592565.1 Chlorobiota bacterium | reverse complement strand
TGTTACTTAATAAGAAAACTGATGTCCAGCTTATGGCCATAACTCTTGATGAGAAAAAATTAAATTCAAAAGGCAGGGTTAAGCTGGCCGGGGAGATAAAAAGTATGGTCGATACGTTTTGTGAAAAATATGATATAAATCCCCACTATTCAGGGTTACCTTATATTCGCATAGTAACAGCAAAAATGCTTGAGGATGAAATGAAGCTTTTTGTAATCCTGGCAATGATTGTTGCTTCAATTATTCTGTTTGTGTTTTTCAAATCGTTTCAGGCCGTATTTTTCCCAATGCTTATAGTTGTTATTGCCGTTATTTGGGTGATGGGTACAATGTCGCTACTTGATTATAAAGTAACAATGCTTACAGGAGTGCTACCCCCTCTTCTGATTGTGATTGTTGTGGAGAATTGTATTTTTCTGCTCAATAAATATTATGAGGAATACAGGAGCCATAGTAATAAGGTAAAAGCACTTTCACGGATGGTTCAAAGAATCGGGAATGCCAACCTTTTAACAAATGCAACTACTGCTGCCGGCTTTGCAGCTTTTATTGTTACCGGAAACAGACTTCTTGTTGAGTTTGGTGTTATAGCTTCCATAAATATTCTTGTTGCTTTTGTTTTGACCCTTTTCCTCCTCCCGATATTTTTCAGCTATCTTCCTGCTCCTTCCAAACGTCATTTCCGGCATCTGGAAAGAGGGCCGGTCAGTAAGATTATTGAAAAAGTTGTAAATATAGTTTCCACCCGCCGGAAGGTTGTTTATATTATAACTGTAACCTTGTTAATAATTGCAGCCATTGGAATGTGTAAACTTCAAACAACAGGCAGAATAGTTGACGATATACCGAAGAATGACAAGCTATATACTGACCTGATGTTTATTGAAAAGAATTTTAAGGGTGTTATGCCTTATGAAATAATGATTGACACCAAAAAGAAAAAGGGTGTTGAAAAATTATCAACTATAAATAGGATCAATGAACTGGAAAATATTCTTAAAACCTATCCCGAACTGTCAAAACCCTTATCAATAGCTGAGGTTGTGAAATTTTCAAAACAGGCATTCTATCGCGGAAATCCGAAGATGTACACAATGCCCAACAATCAGGAGAAAAATTTCATTTTTTCCTATGCCCCAAAAATGGAAAAGGGCAAAAAATCTATTTTAAGCTCTTTTGTTGATTCAACAGCTCGCTACACACGGATAAGTACGCAAATGGCAAATCTCGGCACCTTCGAGATACAAAGGATTAATGAAGAGCTACGCCCGAAAGTTGATTCCATATTTCCTCCTTCAAAATTTAATGTATATTTTACAGGAACAGCCCTGGTTTTCCTGAAAGGTACCAAATACCTTGTAAATAACCTGTTTACAAGTTTGCTTCTGGCTCTTGTAGTAATCACAATCCTAATGGCACTATTGTTTACCTCTATCAGGATGATTCTGATTTCGCTGGTTCCCAACATAATTCCGTTGCTCCTGACTGCTGCTATGATGGGCTTTGTCGGAATATCTATAAAACCATCAACCGTTTTGATTTTCAGCATTGCACTTGGCATCTCAGTTGATAATGCAATTCATTTCCTGTCGAGGTATAGATTACATCTGAAAATCAATGACTGGAGGATAAAAGATTCTGTAATACCGGCTTTGAAAGAAACAGGTTTCAGTATGATCTATTCTTCGGTAGTATTGTTCTTCGGTTTCATAATTTTCACTCTTTCGTCATTTGGCGGTACCGAATCTCTTGGCTACCTGATTGCTTTCACTCTTATTGTTGCACTACTGTCGAACCTTTTCCTGCTTCCCTCATTAATACTCACACTTGATAATCGTATTACAACAAAAGCATTTAAAGAACCGTTGCTCGAAATATTTGACGAAGAGGATGATATTGAGCTTAATGATCTTGAGATCGAACAGATTGATACCAGGGGGTCGGCATAAAAAAAAATACTCTATCTTTACATCACATTTTTAAACTTAACTTTATGAAAGGAATAATTCTCGCAGGCGGTTCCGGAACAAGGCTCCACCCGTTAACTCTTGCAGTCAGTAAGCAACTAATGCCGATATATGACAAGCCGATGATATATTATCCTCTATCAATTCTTATGAAAGCCGGAATACGTGAGATTCTGATTATTTCAACACCCCAGGATCTGCCCCACTTTGAAAAACTGCTTGGTGATGGCAAAAAACTTGGATGCAATTTTACCTATGCAAAACAGGAAATTCCCAACGGACTTGCACAAGCATTCGTCATTGGAAAGGAATTTATAGGGAACGATAAATGTGCTTTGATTCTGGGTGATAATATTTTTTACGGCACAGGGCTTGAAAAACTTCTGATTGAAAATAGCAACCCTGACGGTGGGATTGTTTTTGCCTATCACGTATCCGACCCGGAAAGATATGGTGTGGTTGAGTTTGATGAAAACAGGAAGGCAATTTCTATTGAGGAAAAACCTAAAAACCCAAAATCTAACTTTGCTGTTCCCGGACTCTATTTTTATGACAATTCCGTTATTAAAATTGCCAAAAATCTAAAACCCAGCGCAAGAGGTGAGTATGAAATTACTGACGTAAACAAGTATTATCTTGAAAAGGGAAAGCTGAAGGTCGGAATACTTGACAGGGGAACAGCATGGCTGGATACCGGAACATTCAGCTCACTGTTGCAGGCATCACAGTTTGTGGAAGTTATTGAGCACAGGCAAGGTTTGAAAATAGGATGTATTGAAGAGGTAGCCTATCATAAGGGATTTATTGATAGCCAGCAATTGAAAAAACTTGCCGAACCGTTGATGAAAAGCGGTTACGGTGAATATTTGTTAAGCATTATTGAATAGAAGAAAATGCAGTCGATAGAGGAAATTCAAAACAAAATAAAAGAGGCTTTGAAAGAGATTAACTTCAGTCAAAAGCCTGTTGAGTTATATGAGCCCATAACTTATACCTTATCCCTTGGAGGTAAGCGAATGCGGCCGGCACTCTGCCTGATGGCTTGCGATATGTTTGGCGGCGATCTGGATCAGGCACTTTATCCTGCAATAGGTCTGGAGATATTTCACAACTTCACACTCTTGCACGATGACATAATGGACGATGCGCCCATCAGGAGAGGGAAGGAAACGGTTTATAAAAAGTGGGATACAAATATTGCAATCCTCTCGGGTGACACAATGATGGCGCTTGCTTACGATTATATTATGAAAGCTCCTGAAAATGTGAGATTAAAGGTGTTTTCGGTATTCAATAAAATCGCTATTGAAGTGTGTGAAGGACAACAGTATGATATGAACTTTGAAACTCAAAGCAATATTACAATTAAGGATTACATAGAAATGATTCGGTTGAAAACGGCTGTATTGCTTGCCGGGAGTCTGAAAATAGGGACAATGCTTGCAGGAGCTGATGATGAATATGGAGAAGCCCTATATCGTTTTGGTGAAAATATAGGTATTGCTTTTCAATTGAAGGATGACCTTTTAGATGTGTTCAGTAATGTTGAAAAGTTCGGTAAACAAACCGGTGGCGATATTGCAACCAACAAAAAAACATATCTCTACCTAAAAGCTTTTGAAAAAGCTGAAGGAGAAACACTTGCAAGACTTAACTATTTATTTGATAATGATAATTCGGATAAAGTTGCAGAAGTAAAGAAAATATACGAGGATTTGAATCTCAGGGAAGATACCGAAAAGGAGATGAAAAAATATTTTGACAGGGCAATGGATTTTATTGAAATAATACCGGTGAATGAAAACAGAAAAACCGAGTTAATTAAATTCGCTCAGAGACTGAATAGAAGGGAATCTTAAAACCTAAGACCTAACAGGTTTTGAAAACCTGTTAGGTCTTAGTAGGTTTTTAGTTATCCAACTGCACCCAATTAGTACCGTTATATCCGTAAAAATGATTGTCGGTTGGATCAAATCTTATAGTCCCCGGCTCGGTTACGGTTGTGTTGCCAACTGTTAGGCCACCTGCTGTTTTTACTTGTGTTACAGACCCATTCCCAAGAACCACTTGATCGTTTGCAGTTGGAGTTGCTCCATTACCAAGTGCAGTTGTGTTGTCAAGTGCATTAATAGTTTCACCTGCACCATAGCCTATTGCAGTATTATAATTACCTGTTTCATTATCGTATAGAGCTTTATATCCAACTCCTGTATTTCTTATTCCTTCCTTGTTTTTAAATAATGCATCACTCCCAACAGCTGTAAGGCGGTCTCCTGTGTACCTGCCAAGAGCCCAGGGTATTGCACTAAACTCACCTAGTGCTTCGAACCCAAGAGCTGTATTGTTACTGGATTCTTTAAATGCATTATTTGCATATGTTCCTAAGGCAGTATTATAACTACCTGTCTGGTTATTGGCACATGAAAAATATCCTACGGATACGTTACTATTTCCATTGCTGAACCAAGATGCAGATGAGCCAACTACAGTATTTCTACTACCTGCTGAATTTGCAAGGAAAGAATTAAAACCGATAGCAACATTATTCGCGCCATTTCCATTAGATTGACCTGAATTTTTACCTACAAAAACATTGACGTTATCACTTAGGTCATCAGCTGCTCCTGCATTTTCACCAAGGAAAACAGAACTTCCTGTTCCGGTTTGCCAAATATGGCCGGCAACGTCAAGCTTTGCTCCCGGAGTGGAGGTTCCAATTCCTACATTGCCTGAGTTATTACTGTAAAGATCATTTCCTGATACTGTCCAGTCATTATCTGGTGCCCCGATATAATTCCATCCTGCTCCGTCGTAATAGTAGAAGCCGTCAGTATTATCCGTTTGATAAACCATAAGGCCTGTTGCCGGACTTGTGATTGCGTTCCTTTGTGCTTGATTCATGCGCGGAATTAAAATTCCACCTGTTGTGGATTTAACATCAAACATTGCTGATGGGTCTGCCTGCGCACCATCGCTGTTTATTGCCACACCCTGATTCTGGGCATTTGCAGTTATCGTTATCACTGAAACGATGAAAGCTATAAAAGTAATTTTAAGTGTTTTCATATCTCTGATTTTTTATTGTTATATTCTAATTAATGTAAACTTTTTTTGAAATTGTCCCTTCATCGGCAACTATCCTTACAATGTAATTTCCGTTGGACTGTTGCAGTTCTATTTCGTTTCTGCCAGGTGTTGTATTCCGGCTTAATATTTTTCGTCCTGTTATGTCAAAGATCATTATCTCTCCATTCAGATTAACCGGAATTTCGAGGTAAACAATTTTGCCAAAACTGTAAATATGGACATAAGATAGCAGGTTCTCCGAAATTCCAGGCTCTGTGAACCAAATATTAAATCTGTCGGCATTATCTGAAGTAGTTGCAGAAAACGTATATTCCGATTGCACTCTCAGGTTTCTGATAACCTTGTCCTGCTTATCTTCAAGATAAATGGGAATTTCTTCGGGAATACTTTCGACCCAATCTGACTTCAGTGTATAAGTTGCTGAGGCTTTCGGCTCAAAATTAAGTGCAACAACAGGGTATTCATCAACGGATTGTAATTCATTAAGGGCATATTTCTCACTATATGTTACTGAATAAAGTGAAAGTGCACCTCCGGGAGCTTTATAGTAAACTCCATCAAACTCAGGATCAAAACCGGCTGTTGACTCTTCATAAAAACCAATAACCGTTTTATCTGTTTGGCTATTTCCCTCAACCGTAAGTAAAAGTTGGCTG
>JAUVIX010000197.1 GCA_030592565.1 Chlorobiota bacterium | reverse complement strand
TTAGAAATAATTACATATTTACATTCCGGCTGATTGTTCTTGTATCCAAATGCTTGTTCTGTTACATTTTTAAAATCTTTGGTTTTGGTTGATTTAAGTTCGATTACTGCCAATGCAAGAGGGTCACTGCTAACTCCTGAACAAGAGGTAGCACTCGCACAAAGAATTAAACAGGGAGATCAGATTGCACTTGAAAAACTAACGAAAGCAAATCTCAGATTTGTAGTTTCCGTGTCGAAGCAATATCAAAATCAGGGCTTAAGTCTTCAGGATCTCATAAATGAAGGTAACCTCGGGTTAATAAAAGCAGCTCAACGGTTTGATGAAACACGTGGGTTCAAGTTTATCTCTTATGCGGTATGGTGGATACGTCAATCAATACTGCAAGCTCTGGCCGAACAATCAAGGATTGTACGATTACCGTTAAACAGAATAGGTGACATAAATAGAATAAAAAAAGCTACTGCCACTCTCGAACAGGAATATGACCGTACTCCCGACCCTGCTGAAATAGCAAATCATTTAAAAGTTGATGAAGCTGAAGTGGCTGATTCCATAAAAAATGCCGGAAGACATATTTCGATGGATGCTCCAATTGTTGAAAATGAAGAAAGCAGTCTTTATGATGTAATAAACAATGATGACATCCCGAACCCCGAAACAGAATTGCTTAACGATTCATTACGAATTGAAATTGAAAGAGCAATTTCAACCTTGTCGAAACGTGAGGGTGATATCCTACGTTATTTCTACGGATTAAATAAAAATCTACCAATGACAATGGACGAAATTTCTCAGATTTTTGGATTAACAAAAGAAAGGGTACGGCAAATTAAAGAAAAAGCAATTCGTTCTCTGAAACAAACTTCAAGAAGCAAATTACTAAAATCATATTTGGGTTAGGCCAGATTGAATAAATCAAAGGCGGATGTAAACATCCGCTTTTTTTTATTAAGCATTTTTTCAGAATTATTTTTACTTTTACAGCCTAAAAAACTGTAAAATGAGCAAGCTAATCGCACCGTCAATTCTTTCAGCAGATTTTTCAAAACTGGGCAGTGAAGTAGAAATGCTCAATTCCAGTGAAGCCGACTGGATTCATGTTGATGTTATGGATGGCGTTTTTGTCCCTAACATTTCTTTTGGCTTTCCTGTGATTGAAAAGATAAATGAGTATGCCACCAAACCCCTCGACGTACACCTGATGATCATTAACCCCGATCAATATTTCGAAAAATTCAAATCAGCCGGAGCCGATATCCTGACAATCCATTATGAAGCAGAAACACATTTACACAGAGCTGTTTCAGCAATAAAAGAGCTTGGTATGAAAGCCGGAGTTGCGCTAAATCCTCACACACCGGCAGCTTTATTGGAAGATATTATTCATTATCTGGATTTGGTTCTGATTATGTCGGTAAATCCAGGTTTTGGCGGACAGAAATTTATCAGTAATACATATAATAAAATTAGTCGGTTGAAAAAATTAATTATCGATTCCGGTTCTAAAGCATTAATCGAAGTTGATGGAGGTGTTAATTTAACAAATTCGACCAAACTATACAAGGCAGGAGTAGATATTCTTGTTGCAGGAAACAGCGTTTTCTCATCAGTTTCTCCAAAGCAAACCATAAAAGAGATTAAATCTGCACGCTGGTAATTGGCTGAAACATATAGCGCTATTTGATATATTTGCTTTTTAAAAAAAATTTCTAATAAATAATCAGAACTTTTCTATCTTTTCCAAGTATAAGCAAAGTGCAAATCAAATTCGCTTAAACAATGAAAAGATCAATACTTATCTTCAGCGCAATTTTTCTATTTTCAAGTTTTCTATTTTCTCAGACTGAAAATTCAGACAATATAGCGGTTAATGACGCAAATAAACCCAGTCTTAAAGTTGAGGCAAATAGTGAAATAAATTTTCTTGAATTATATGAGATAAATAAATCTTCTGCAAAAAAAGCAAAAGCCCTTACTAATGTTGATATTATGCTCGAGCCCTCAACTACTTCTGATCTGTCTGGCACAACAATTCCAAAAGGATCTATTCTCGACACATACAAGTATTTTCCAAAAGAGGCTTGTTGGGCTGTCCATTACAATAATAGCTGGGGGTTTGTTCCGACAACTTCCATCATGCCTGTTCAGGTTAATATTCCTAAAAATGACTTTTCCCTATATGATGAAGCTCCCGTATTGTTATCAAAAATAAATCTAAAGTACCCCGATGAGGCAAAAAAAAGGGGTATAGAGGGAAAAGTATTTCTCAAATTACTTATTTCCAAAACAGGTACGGTTAAAAATGTTGAAGTACTAAAAGGAATACCTGAACTAAACCAGGCTGCAATTGATGCAGTTAAAAACATAAAGCTCAAGCCAGCTAAATATAATGGCAAACCTGTAAATGCAGTGGTCAGAATACCAATAACTTTTAAGTTAGGAGGATAATTAATTGAGTATTATCAGTCGACCAGATGCCGGCTTTTTTTATTCAAAAATTCTGTGTGAAATTTTCAACTCTCCTGCAATACTCATAAGCTTGTTCACAACGCTGTCGGGCAAACTAATTCCCTCTTTCATCATCTCCAGCTCTGAATTCCTTTCAATATCACCAGGAATTAAAACAGACTCCTGCCCCTCAACCGGTGTGGCATTCCTGAAAGTACGTATCCATAAGTCCATATAATCTTTAAACTCTGTTGCCGTTTGAAAAGCATCAATCCTTATTGCGCCAAAAAAATGACCTATTCCTTTATCTTCTGTTGCCTTATCAGTAGAAAGGTATCCAAGAGTCGGCACTACCATTGGGCCAAAATTGGCACCTGGCAATACAGCAGACAGAATATCAACTATAGAAGTAAGGCAATACCCCTTATGGCCACCATGCTCCTTATCTCCACCAAGGGTTCTTATTGCTCCGCCTTTCGATAAAATATCAGGGTCTGTAACCGGATTCCCGTTTTTGTCCTGCAAAAGTCCCTCGGGCGCTTGCAACCCGGAAGCATACTTCTGGTCAAGTTTACCACGGGCAACCGGTGCTGTTGCAAAATCGGCAATAAAAGGAGGCTCTACACCTGCAGGAACAGCAACTGCAATAGGATTTGTCCCGAGCAAAGGCCCCATAGAATAGGTTGGAGCTACAAGTGGATTTGCATTTGTCATTGCTATTCCAATCATATCATGCTCAAGTGCCATCATAGCAAAATAACCGGCAATACCAAAATGATAGGAATTCCTCACCGAAACCCAGCCTGTCCCGACATCTTTTGCCTTATTAATTGCAAGTTTCATAGCCTTTGGTGCCACAATAAGTCCAAAACCCTTACCTCCATCAATCAAAGCAGTACCAGCTGTCTGGTTCACAACTTTAATATCAGGTTTTATATTCACCCTTTTGTTTTTCCACAGATTAACATATTCAACAAGTCTCATAGCACCATGTGAACCAATACCCCGTAATTCAGCCCTTACAAGAATATCGGCAGCCTGCAATGAGTCATCCTGAGAGCATCCCATCTTTTTAAAAACCTCTACAATAAACCCTCTAAGATTTTCAACATCGATTATCTTCATACCTATATCTACTTTAGAATCCGCCAAAAGTACAACTATTCCCACAATCCACATTCCACAATCCACCATTCCATCATTCCATCATTCCACCATTCCATCATTCCACCATTCCATCATTCCACTATTCCATAATTCAAAATAAAACTCTACTTTTGTTGCTTCAAACATTAAAATCAAACAAAGATGAATAACGAACTCACAAAATTGTATCCTGAAAAATTATGGTTCTATTTTTCGGAAATTCTTAACATCCCAAGGCCCTCAAAAAAGGAAGAAAAAATCGTAAAATACCTTCTTGACTTTGGAAGGAAGCACAATCTGGAGACTCTGCAGGATGAGGTTGGAAATGTATTAATACGTAAGCCTGCAACCCAGGGAAAGGAAAACAGAAAAACAGTAGTATTGCAGGGCCATATAGATATGGTTTGTGAAAAAAATTCAGATGTTAATCACGATTTTGATAATGATCCTATCCAGGCATATATTGAAGATGGCTGGATAAAAGCAAAAGGAACAACTCTTGGAGCTGATGACGGCATTGGAGTAGCTGCCCAACTGGCAATTCTCGCCTCTGATGATATTGAACACGGGCCTGTTGAATGCCTGTTTACTATTGACGAGGAGACCGGCCTTACAGGTGCCTTCGGACTTAAACCCGATTTTCTTAAAAGTAAGATATTGCTAAACCTTGATTCGGAAGATGACGGTGAACTGTTTATTGGTTGTGCAGGTGGAAGAGATTCAATTATTACCTTTGAATATTCAAATGACAAAACACCGGAAAATCACATTTCATACAAGTTAAGAGTAACCGGCCTTGCTGGTGGCCACTCAGGCGACGATATAAATAAAGGTAAAGCTAATGCCAACAAGGTTCTTAACAGAATACTCTGGCATTCGGCCGATTCCTTTCAGCTAAAACTTTCGGTATTTGACGGGGGGAATCTCAGAAATGCAATTGCACGTGAGGCCTTTGCTGTTGTTTTAGTTCCTGACAAACATCAATCTGAGTTTGAAAATTATGTTAATGAATTTGAAAAGACTGCCAAAGCAGAATATAGAACCACCGAACCGGAATTAAAGATTGCTTTGGAAAAAGTTGAATCACCTAAATATATCATTGATCCCGACACTCAATTCAGATTATTAAACTCGGTTTATGCCTGCCCTCACGGTGTTGTCGGAATGTCGGCAGAAATTCCAAACTTTGTAGAAACATCTACAAACCTGGCATCCGTAAAAACACTTGATAATACAATTGTAGTCACAACAAGCCAGAGAAGCTCTGTTGAATCGAAAAAAGATGATATCTGCAATATGGTTGAAAGTATTTTTAATCTGGCCAAAGCAACAGTAAAACAAACTGACGGTTATCCTGGCTGGACACCTAATCCCAATTCGGAGATTGTCGAACTAACTAAAAACTCATATATCAAACTGTTCAACGAAACTCCTAAAGTTCTTGCTATTCATGCAGGCCTTGAATGTGGTTTGATTGGGGATGTTTACCCCGAGATGGATATGATTTCATACGGTCCTACAATACGAGGGGCTCACTCACCGGATGAAAGGCTTGAGATCAGTACAGTCGAAAAATTCTGGGATCTGACATTGGATGTATTGGGGAATATTCCTGTTGAGTAGAGGATTATTTTTATAATTATATTATGCTGTATGAGATATTGCCTTTATCAAACAAAGATTCTCAATTATCTTTACCCTAAATTCCAACAGCAAAACCCATCCTAATTCGTGGATTTGAATAAGGTGTATAAAAATTTTCATTAAAATTCCACAATATTTCTAGATACATAAATGATCTACCTCCAAGCATTTGTCTGTAGCCACCACCTAAAAAGAAACTAGTAAAAGATATTTGGTCATTTCCTACTACATATCTGTTTCCATAAATATCAACATAAGACCCGGACGGATTATAGCTGAAATTATTTTTGAAGACCAAAGGTTCTATTTCGGCATGTATAAAAGTATTTTCTATGACAGGAATACCAATTCCACTCAAAAAATATCTCATAAAAATGCTCCCTCCAAAAATATTTGTCTTATAATCATATAACATTCCGTTGTCGGTGTTCATATAATAGTCGCCATAATTGTAATATTTATATATTAATCCAGCCCCTACATAAAAGTTTTTTGTCATTTCATAGCTAAGAATTGGAGAAATTTCTACCAAAGTACCACCATAACCAAAGCTAAATCCAAGAGATCCGCCAACCAAAAGTCGTTCAGAAAATGGTTTTTTATTATTTTTTACCTTTTTATTTTGTCCAAAAGTGTTTAATCCACTCATAAAAATAGCGCCTATAATCAATATTTTAAGAAATTTTTTAACGTGATTTTTCATAATGAATTCTATATATAAATGAAATAGTATAACAAATATACAACAAATATGTTATAAAACGGTGCAAATATAAATATTTTAGCACACTAATATCTCATTTTAAGACACTTAATAAATAAATAAATAAAATTATAAAAAAGCCTTGTTTTTATAAAATATTAATCTCTATCTTTGCACCCGCTTTTTAACACAACGTTCTTAAAATATTTTGAAAATAATTTGCAGATGTAAAGAATAAAGTTATATCTTTGCACTCCTTTTTCGACAAGTAATTTTCGCTTGAAAAAAAAGATTCGTTTTTTGAAAAATAAATTTGCAGATGTAAAGAATAAAGTTATATCTTTGCACTCCTTTTTCGAGAGAAACTTTTAGGTAAAAAAAAGTTTAAAAGTTTTTTAAAAAAAAGTTGCTTATTAAAAAAATGGTTGTACTTTTGCAACCCGATTTTAAGACAAAAAATTATAGAGAAATATAAGTTCTTTGAAAAGATTGAAGTAAAGCTTTGTAGCAACATATCCACCTTAATTTTTTAAGGATGAATAGTAAATCTTGAGACATTTAAAGTACTAATTACAATGAAGAGTTTGATCCTGGCTCAGGATGAACGCTAGCGGCAGGCTTAATACATGCAAGTCGAGGGGCAGCAGACCATTTCGGTGGTGCTGGCGACCGGCGCACGGGTGCGTAACGCGTATGCAATCTACCTTCAACTAAGGGATAGCCCCGAGAAATCGGGATTAATACCTTATAATATATATTTACCGCATGGCAGATATATTAAAGCTCCGGCGGTTGAAGATGAGCATGCGTGACATTAGTTAGTTGGTGAGGTAACGGCTCACCAAGACAGCGATGTCTAGGGGTCCTGAGAGGGTTTCCCCCCACACTGGTACTGAGACACGGACCAGACTCCTACGGGAGGCAGCAGTAGGGAATATTGGTCAATGGGCGAGAGCCTGAACCAGCCATGCCGCGTGCAGGATGACGGCCTTCTGGGTTGTAAACTGCTTTTATAAGGGAAGAAAACGTTCCTGCGGGAATAATTGACGGTACCTTATGAATAAGCACCGGC
>JAUVIX010000324.1 GCA_030592565.1 Chlorobiota bacterium | reverse complement strand
TATTTAATAAATATGAAAAAGCAAATATCAAAAGGACTATTCGTATCTTCAAAAGAAGTAACTGAAGCAATTAAAGAAAGAGGAGGCACGCAACTCCTGCGTTTGGCAATGATTATTGATGTATTATATGCATTGATTATTTATAAACTATTTCTGTTCCTACCCCGTCCCGATGTGGATGGTTTTACAAAGGATGACCTGGTTGAAGTACTTTCTACCAGCTATTTGAATTATATGGTTATGTTTGTTGGCTTTGTCCTGGTTCTTATATATTGGGGACAAAGCAACCTTCAATTTGGAAACCTTGACAGGACTGATGGCAAGCATTCTACTTTATCTCTTCTTCAGGTTATCACATTAATGATTTACCTCTATTTTGTGAGATTGGATGTGGAATTGGATGGCGCTGTGATTGCGCTTCAAATGGAAAGTGTTTTCCTGGCTATTTCAGGATTTTTTGCACTATGGAGCTGGCACTATGCCATTAAAAACAAATTGATTTCACGGAATCTCACGAAAGATGAACAGGGCAATATATATCTTAAATTAATGCCTGAACCCATAGTTTCTGTACTCACATTACCATTTGCGGCATTTGGCCCGGATATCTGGACATTATCGTGGTTGTTGCTGATACCTGTAGGATATATTTCGAAAAGGATTCGGGCGCGGATTTCTGCAAAGCAAACAGTTGAGGAAAAAGATAAATAACGCCTTGCAATTTTATTCGTTATTATGTCTAATAATTGAATTTTAATTTATGAATTAATCCGGCTAGAGTTTGTGAATTTTATTTTGCAAATATTTAAAACAAAAAAACTAAATGGATAATTAATTGTTAATTTTGCAAAGAAAAAAAATTCAATAACAATTTAAACATAAAAATATGAAAACAAAATTATTAAATAGTTCATTACTTGTCTTTGGAATGGTATTTATACTGGCTTCCTGTTCCACCATTAAAGTCCACACTGATTTAGATTCAACAGTTGATTTTAAGAAGTATAGGTCCTTTGAGTATTATGGCTGGGCAGATGGAAGTGATAAAATTTTAAACGACCTGGATAAAAGAAGAATTGAGAGTGCTTTTGCAGATGAGTTGTATAAAAGAGGTATAGGAGTAGTTGGGACAGATGGTGATATGGTGATTGCATTGTATATTGTGACAGAACAAAAAACACAGACTACAGCAACTACAACCGGTATGGGTGGATATGGAGGATACGGAGGATATTATGGCTATGGCCCTGGTTATGGTTATGGCTCAGGTTATTCTACAACCCATGTAAGTACCTATGATTATGAAGTAGGAACCCTTATCATAAGTGTTTATGATAAAGCTGAAGAGCGATTAATATGGGAAAGTACCGGTACAGGCGAAATAAACGATCCAGGCAAAAGGGAAAAATCCATACCACATGTCATTGCTAAAATTATGAAAGATTATCCTGTTCAACCGATAGAGGAAAAATAGATTTGATTTAAAGCAAATCCGTACACCTGAAACAAAGTTTGTTTAAAACTATTGCTTGAACTTATTTTCATTTTTTGACTCGAAATCTTTTACCTACAAAAAATCTGAGTTGCTCTGTGGCCAGGTTGATTTCGTAGTCCTTGTATTGAATATTTCGGATTAAGGTCATTCCTGTTAGCCCGGCATAAAAGTGTTTGTTTTCATAACCCAAAGCTCCCCTGATCAGTAATTGTGCATGCGGTTGTTTTTCTATACCACTTTCTCCTTCACCATTAGTCATCTTAATATCTTTATATCCAAAGCCGGGAATTAAAGATCCATTTAGGAAGAAGCTTTTAGAAATGACCCAGGTGTACATATAGCCAACCGAAAGTCCGGTAGCAAAATACCGAAACGACTTCACATTAAAATCATTGCCAATTGAATCTGGGAATTCTTTAGGAATAAAGCCTTCTGGTGAATCCACTTCATCATAATTCAGAAAATAACCGAGAGCAACACTTCCTGCACTTTTATGTTGAATTTGCGTTCGTGAATATGCTGCTTTATTCGAGAATCTTTTATGATTAAAAACATAATAGGCATTCAGGCCAAATGATATTGTTCGCATATCGGGCAATTTGGGAAAATAATCTTTATTCCAGCTAATAAAATCGTTTGGATTGGCATTATAATAACCTTTATATAGTTGAAAATAAGCATCTCCTCCAATCAGTTTTGAGTAGAGGCTCATCTGAATATCAAAACGCTTTGTAGTGCCATATTTACTCAGATTTTTAGAAGATTGAGGTAACCCAATACCCAAAGACAATCCTATGCCCATATAATTAAAACCGGCTCCAATCCCCAATGGACTATTTGGAACTAAATTCAATTGCTGGTTATTTGTACTAATTTCAAGGGCATTATTTTTTAAAAGGAGATGTGCTTTAATAGCCAATAATTCAGATTGGTCGGTATAATAAGTTATAACCGAATCCGCTTGGGAGAAAACCAATCTGCACGGAAATAGAATAGCAATGAATATTAGAAATATAATTTTCACAGCATTATGTATTTAAAGTCGCTAATATAATAATAATATTTCAGAATCAAATAAGGATTTCACATACAATGAATAAAGAATACTGGATGGTTGTGTGGCATTAGCACTACACAAAAATAAAAATTAGTTGAATGAGAAAGTAATTGAAATATTAGCAGAAGTAGCTCGTAAGCACCCAAATACCCTTGACCAACCGGCACCAATGATACTTTTCAATGGATATGAAAGCTCAAGCAGTAGAGTGGAAATAAAAAAACCTTCACAACTCTAAAGCCGGAAGGTTTTTTTAATTCAATTTGGTATTTATCTAAACATCAATATTTGCATATTTTGCATTTTTCTCAATGAACTCTCTGCGAGGTGGAACTTCGTCACCCATAAGCATTGAGAAAACCCTGTCAGCTTCTGTTCCGTTTTCAATAGTTGCAAGTCGCAGGATTCTTGTTTCGGGGTTCATTGTTGTGTTCCATAGCTGCTCTGCATTCATCTCTCCCAGACCTTTATACCGTTGAATGTGAACATTTTTTTCTGAGCCATTAGCAGAATATTCACTAACAACCTCGTTTCGTTCCTCTTCACTCCAGCAATATTTTTGTTTACTCCCTTTTTTAATAAGATAGAGTGGGGGAGTTGCAATAAAAACATGACCGTTTTCGATAAGCTCTTTCATATATCTGAAAAAGAAAGTAAGAAGCAATGTTGTTATATGGCTTCCGTCCACATCAGCATCAGTCATAATGATGATTTTATAATAGCGCAGCTTTTCAAGGTTAAGAGCTTTGCTGTCTTCCTCTGTTCCAATTGATATGCCCATAGCTGTAAACATATTCCTTATCTCCTCATTCTCAAAAATCTTATGTTGCATAGCTTTTTCAACATTAAGAATTTTACCTCTGAGTGGAAGAATAGCCTGGAATTTTCTGTCGCGTCCCTGCTTGGCTGTTCCACCGGCTGAATCACCCTCGACAAGGTATATTTCGCATAGTGCGGGGTCTTTTTCCGAACAGTCTGCCAGCTTGCCTGGAAGTCCGGTTCCGGTCAGAACATTTTTACGTTGTACCAGCTCACGTGCTTTACGTGCAGCATGTCGCGCAGTAGCAGCAAGGATAACTTTATTGACAATCGTTTTTGCCTCTTTTGGGTGCTCTTCAAGAAAGTTTGAGAGGTGCTCACTGACCATCTGATCAACAGCTCCCATAACTTCGGTGTTTCCAAGTTTTGTTTTTGTCTGGCCCTCAAACTGAGGTTCGGCAACCTTTACAGAGATTATAGCAGTAAGTCCTTCGCGGAAGTCATCGCCACTAATATCAAATTTTAGTTTTGAAAGCATGCCGGATTTTTCAGCATACGATTTTAGAGTTCTGGTAAGCCCTCTTCTGAAACCAGAAAGGTGTGTCCCTCCTTCGTGAGTGTTAATGTTATTTACGTATGAGTGAAGGTTTTCGGAAAATGATGTATTGTACTGCATCGCTATTTCAACAGGAATGTTGTTTTTCTCACCTTCCATGTTTATGATTTCACTTATAAGACTCTCTCTTGTGGCATCAAGGTAGCTGATAAAATCT
>JAUVIX010000096.1 GCA_030592565.1 Chlorobiota bacterium | reverse complement strand
GGAGTATGTGGAAAAAGCAAAAGGGTACGTAAAAACCAGAGGCAGCTCACTATTTGCTCAAGGCTCTGAAGGCAATGCAGTAACCCGGATTTACAGTGAATACGGTGTTGTTCCAGAGAGTATTTATAATGGCCTGCAAAAAGGTAGAAAATATTACAGTCATTCAGGTATGATGAAAGAGATGAAGTCGTATCTTGCTTCTGTAAAGAAAGATAATACCTGGAATGAAGAGCTTGTTATCAGTACTATTAAAAGTATTCTGAATCACCATATGGGTGAACCGCCAACTGAGTTTGACTATAATGGTAAGACGATAACACCTATGGAGTATATGAAAGATATTCTAAAATTCAATCCTGATGATTATGTAGAGATTCTTTCATATATGCAGGAGCCTTACTGGCAACAGGTTGAATACAAAGTGCCTGACAACTGGTGGCACAGTAAAGATTATTATAACGTTCCTCTGGATATCTATATGGATATTGTAAAGAAAAGTATTCAAGATGGTTACACTATGAGTATCGGCGGAGATGTTTCGGAAGCTGGATTTTCCAGAAAAACTAACTGTGCGTTAATTCCTGAATTTGATATTCCTTCTGAATACATTAACGAAAATGCACGCCAATTTCGTTTTTCGAACCAAACAACAACTGATGACCATGGTATGCACCTGGTAGGATATTATGAAAAAGATGGTAAAGACTGGTATTTGATAAAAGATTCAAGTTCAGGCTCCAGGAATGTTGGTGAAGATTCTCCTATTTTCGGTTACTACTTTTTTAGTTCAGATTACAACAAGCTGAAAATGATGGGATTCACCGTTCATAAAGATGCTGTAAAAGACATTCTGAAAAAATTTAAATAATAAAAATAAGGCGAAAGCTTAAGCTTTCGCCTTATTTTTACTATAGATTAACCGCCTCTACAGCCTTAATTTCAGGAATAGCTTTAACCATTGCTGTTTCAATGCCTCCCTTTAAAGTCATTAAACTATATGGACAGGATCCACAAGCACCCATCAACTGAACCACAACTATATTATCGTCTGTCAACTCAACAAACTCAACATCACCGCCATCCTGCTGAAGGTATGGCCTGATTTGTTCGATAACATTCTGAACTTTGCTTATCAAAGCAACTTTCTCCTGACTAAGCATAATTAAATAATTATGTTGTTATTTGAACAATCTTAGTTGGTTCAAGGTTAGCATTTCTTATAGCCACCTGTTGAGCAGTGCTTTGTGCAAGCGTCATGAAAGCCTTACCAATAGGTGAGTTTTCATCCAAAGCAACAGGACTTCCATTGTCACACGATTCACGGATACTCTGAACCAGTGGTATCTGTCCGAGAAGAGCTACTCCCGATTCGTCAGCAAGATCTTTTCCTCCATCTTTTCCGAAGATATAATACTTGTTTTCTGGAAGTTCTGCAGGTGTAAACCACGACATATTCTCTACCAGTCCAAGAACCGGCACATTAATATCTTTGGTTTTGAACATACTGAACGCTTTACGTGCATCAGCAAGAGCAACTTCTTGCGGAGTAGTTACAATTACGGCTCCCGTAACCGGAAGTGTCTGAACCATTGTAAGATGAATATCACCAGTTCCGGGAGGCAGGTCAATAATAAAGTAGTCAAGATCGCCCCACTCTGTATCGTTTATTAACTGGTTAAGTGCTTTGGTTGCCATAGCTCCTCTCCAGATCAGAGCCTGCGAAGGATCGACAAAAAATCCTATTGAAAGGACTTTTATTCCATACTTTTCAATAGGAATAATTTTAGTTTTACCATCAACATTTTTTCCATCAGGATGTTGCCCTTCAAGGTCGAACATCAATGGAACAGAAGGGCCATAGATATCAGCATCAAGGAGGCCAACCTTTGCTCCGGTTTTTGCAAGTGACACAGCAAGATTTGCAGAAACAGTTGATTTGCCAACTCCACCTTTACCTGAAGCTACTGCAATAATATTTTTCACTCCCTTTAGCAAAAGCTCTGTCTCTTTCCTTCGCGTTGAAACAACAGACTCATAATTTAGCTCTATTTCAAGGCTATCATCAACGTACTTATGAATTGCAGCTAAGCAGTCATTCTTCATAACACTTTTCAAAGGGCAGGCAGGGGTTGTTAATACCAGGTCGAAACTTACCTTTTTACCTTCAATCTTTACATTTTGGATCATATTAAGAGTAACCAGATCTTTGTGCAGATCAGGGTCATCAACATGACGTAAAGCATCTAATATTTGTTCTTTTGTTATACTCATTTTTTATTTTATTTAGAATCGGTAAAAATAAACAATTCATCACATATAAAGTTCATAAATATGAAAATATTTTTTTGAATGGTATGTTTATGAAAGGCAGGCGGGGATAAAGTACTCTACTTTCAGTCAATAAAAGTCTCTTTCATTACTGATTTTACTTCTTTTATTTCAGGTCTTGACAATCTCCCTAAAATTTTAATAATTCGTTGCTTATCAATTGTCCTGATTTGGTCAATTACAACCCAGCCTGTTTTTCTGTCGTATTTTACTTCAATTCTAGTTGGGTATTTCCTTGACTTAGTTGTTATTGGAGCAATTATTATTGTCCTGAGATGTCTGTTCATCTCATCGGGAGAAATAATAATACAAGGTCTGGTTTTTTTTATTTCACTTCCAATTGTTGGATCAAGATTGACCAGAATAATTTGATATTGGTTTAAATCCATTCTTCCAGATTTTCATTATCAAAAACGTCATTAAAAAGAAGCTGGTCGTCACCGTTTTTATTCATCTCCATAAATGCTGTTTCCCAACCTTTTCTTGGTGATGATATAGGCTTTATTATTATATAGCCTTTTTCAAGGATAAGTTCAACCTTGTCTTTGATGTTATATTTTTCAATCAAAGTTTTAGAAAGCCTAAATCCTTTTGAATTTCCGATTTGTATTATTGATAACTCCATAAAGCATATATTTTATATGTAATTACAAAGTTAATACAATAATTTAATTTTCCAAGTGTATTTGATAATGATTTATTTTTTTCCAAGATAATGTATAAGAAAAGGCAGGGGAAGTCAAAGTCACCAAAATAATTACAAACTGCAGAAAACTTATTCTTTAGCCCTTTCTTCAATAATCAAAAAAATATCTTCATCATCTTTTTTCATCAGATATTTCTCGCGGGCAAATTTTTCGAGTGCGGCAGTGTCGGTTTTTAATTCGTGAAGTGTGATACTGTCATTATTGATATTTTCAAGATAGAACTCCTTCTGCTTCCCTAAATCGTGCAACAAGATAGCCTGTTTAACCCTGCCTATCAAATTATTACTGTCGAAAAAAGTTACCCACACTATAAATGCAAGAATCGCAATTACATATTTATTTTTTAGATATGGAAGAAGCTTTTTCATATTTATTTAAAAATCAATAATTAACACAAATCGGATGCAAAATTAAAAGGCAAACGAAAGAAATCAACAAAAGATTGTAAAACTTATCAAATAATGAATGTTTATAATTTCAGAGTATGAAATTGGCATTACAACCCTATCCGGCCACTAATTTCCCGCATTGCGCCAACACAAATTTCTGCAAATTCAGTAAGAGGGATACCAATATTTTCGCATTCCATAATGTTCTCCCTACTAACCGAGGCAGCAAATTTCTTCACTTTCATCCTTTTGATTACCGATTTTGGTTTGACACTTGCCAGTTTTTTATCGGGATATACTAATGTAGTGGCTACTATCATTCCCGTAATGGTTTCACCAGCCGCAAGAGCAAAGTGAAATTCTTTCGAGCGTTTTTCTCCGGAAGATGATTCGTTGTGCATTCTGATTGCATCAATAATTTCAGAATCAATCTCCTTTTCTGACAATATCCTTGCCGTTTCTTTCCCGTGGATCGTCATATCACCATTCACCATCTCCACATCAAGGTCGTGGAGCAGTCCGGCGAGGCCCCATTTCTCCTCATTACGACCTAGCCTTCTTGCCAAAGCTCTCATAACAACCTCTGAAGCATAACAATGGTTCAGCATATTTGGTGACTTAACGTACTGATGTAACAGTTCATCCGCTTCTTCTCGCGTCATATATGCTATTTTATTAGATTTATAAAATTAATTATTAGCAATCTCTTTCTAATGAACATCCACACCATGCAACATATAAAAGAGATGCATTAGAGTTTTTAAAATTTCTGTCATATATTCGTTAACGGCCTTAACACTTCCGGGCAGGGCATAAATCAGTGTTTGGTCACCAACTCCTGCAACGCCCCTGCTAAGATAAGCATTTGGCTTTTCGATTCCATACTTCATCCTTATCATCTCCATAATTCCCGGAATCTCTTTATCGAGTACAGAGTTTACAACTTCGGGAGTAAAATCCCTCGGGCCGATACCGGTTCCACCGGTTGTGAAAACAACGTCCACCTTATCCTCTTTTGCCTTTTCCAGCAAAACAAATAAAGAATCCGGATCATCGGGAATAATGGTGTGTTCAATTTCAAATCTTTCACCCTTTTTCTCAAAGTATGTTTTTATCATTTCTATTATATGGGGGCCGCTCCTGTCTTCATAAATCCCTTTAAAAGCCCTGTCGCTAAGGGTAATAATATTTATTTTATAAACTTTCGGAATATAAGTCAGCTCATCTCCGGATTTAAGAGTTCCGGTTTTAACCACACGGCTAAATATCCCAACTCTCGGCATCACATAATTGCCAGGTTCGCGAAATCTATCGTGAAAAGGTTTTCCTGCTGCTGTCACTTCCAGTTCTACATCTCCACTAACAAATCTGTCGAAGATTTTGGGATCAATTTCATCCATACCTTCAACTGAGATATTTTCGGCAAACTCACCATATTCGAATTCGCGGCTTCCTGTTAAGTTCCTAAAGTGATCAACATGTCCGAGACCCAGTAAACTAACAGGACGTATGGTTCCTGAATGCACATCCCTTACAACGCCATTTTCGTCTAATACTATTTCTTTAGTGGCATATTTCCTACCCCTCTTGTCGGCAAGATTGACCGATACTATTTTGTGATTTTTCATCTGTTTTCAAATTATCTGTTTATACCTTTCCACCCCCATGCTATCGTTTATTCCAACGCACTCCCCCGCCAGCGGGGGACATTCGCATCCTATTTCCCCCGCTGGCGGGGGATTAAGGGGGAGGAATAATTGCAATTTTTCTAATTACTATTCACTTTCATTTCATTCAAATAAACGATCTTGTCCCCAGACTTGATAATTCCATGCTTTATAACGCGGGCAAAAATTCCTTCTGTCGGCATTACGCAATTGCCAACCAGACTAAATATTTCACATCCGGTATGACATCTTTTTCCTATTTGGGTTATTTCAAGTTCGGTTTCGCCAATTATCAGTCGGTCGCCGGGTTTTGTCTTGTAAAGGACAATTCCCTCAGTAGTGATGTTTTCAGCAAATTCACCGAATTTTATCTCCCGCCCGATAGCTTTTGATGACTTCTCAATACTCTCTTTTGCAAGCAGGCTTACCTGTCTCCGCCATTTTCCCGAATGTGCATCATCCTTAACTCCAAGCTCAAAAAGCTCAATATAATCCACAGATTGTTTAATTGTGCCTTTCTTTTCCGAAATATTTACCGATAGTACTTTAGTATCTCTGTTTAGCATTTGTAGATATATGTAGTTAGTATCTTTTTCGTGTGCAAAGGTAAAAAGATATAAGTTATCATACTTATTTTTGATTACGGCTGACTATTTCTATGTTACGAATCATATGTTATACATATATGTTGAATAATAAGCCGGTTGAGAGGTCAGGGCTTTTCTCCACCTTTGAAAGGATTTGCTGTGGCAGGTCGTTGTCTTCTCCCTAGGGAACCACTCCACGGAGTGTTTTCTTTTTGAAATCTACTTCAATAGGTTCAGCATCCGGTTTTTCAAAGATAGTTTTGCTTTCGCTAAAAACTACAGCAGCTTTTATTCTGGGAAGAAATGCAGTAGCATTAGGGAATACAATAGGATTATCTGTTTTTGTTTTTTGCCATTGTTACATAGTTACTTCCACGCCGTTTAATTCAATGAAAGAAAGGTTTCCGAGCTTCCGAAATTCTTCGCTGTCCTGGAATTTAATATTCCGGGTTTTGTTTTTGTGATTGCTGGAAGTGACTATGCAATTTTTCCCTTCTAGTATTTCGCCTTTCAGGGTTATTGCTTTAAAGTCGAAAGGAACGGCTTTTCCACGACCATCTTTCTTTTCTGTCAGCAGATTGATTTTTGAAATGTGTATCATAAATCAATGATTGAAATGCGAAAAAATAATAGGTTGTGGGAATTGGAAAGGACAAAAAGTTGTAGATTTGCAACTCATCAAAACAAATAAAATGAACTGGGAACTATTAATTGCAGGAATTGCTTTATGTGGATCTTTATTTAGTATTGGTTTTACAATCTACAAATCACGTAAATCCGATAAGGATAAAATTGAAATGCGTAGACATGAGATACTAATGATATCCAATAGTTATTTCCAAGAGATGACATTAATAAATGTAGAAACTCGGTCAATATTATCCAAATACACCGATATGTCAAAGGTCTCAAACCCCTTGCTTGATTTAATTAAGACTTTGAGGGAATACGCAAATAATACGGAATCAATGATTGAAGGCATTAAGGTTATAAATAATATTATTTCAGATAGAAATGAGTATCCTAAAATAAAAGACCTGAGGAAAGTAGAAATTGAAATGGACACCTTTAAGACTAGATGGGAAGTGGTGAAGCCATTATTAAAAGAATTACATAGAAAGCATCAGGAGATTATAGACATACCACCTATTAGCAATTAAACGAGCAAAAAAAAAGCCCCGACAGTCAATCGACTGTCGGGGCTTAATAATTATCCAAGAATCTTATTAATTTGCTTACCTTGACAATCAAAATTTGATTAACAGCTAATCACAATGAGAAATCCAAGACTCCGAAAAGATACCTATTACGATAAGCAGGAAAAGGAAAAGTATGCAGTAGTAAAATTTGTAGAGCTAAACACAAAGAAGAACATCACAATCACACAGGAATATATGTATCTGGTAGATGTGAAGCAGGCCATCAATATCAATACCCTCGAAGAGCGGCGAAATACAAAGCTCAAAGTATTAGCTATGTTAAGGAAAAGTAGTAATTTAGAAGCCATAATCCAAAGCCTTGAAGAGTCCGCTGATTTTGATAGGCATCGTTTAATTAAAATGGTTTAGCATGAATTGGGAATTTATTATTGCAGGAACAGCTTTGGCTGGATCTTTATTCAGTATCGGTTTTGCATATTTCAGAACACGTAAAACAGATAAAGAGAAAATTGAAGAATTCAGACAAAGGTTAAAAGTTCGGGCAGATACTTACTTAACAGAGCTAAATATATTGATTGACAAAATAAATACGAATATTGGATTAGGTCTGGCAATTCAATTTACTCAAGACCGAACAAAGAATAACATAAGAGATATTATTTCTGAGCAAATTAATAATACAGATGCAATTATTATTGAACTTTCAGACGTATCAAAAGATAATAAAATAGATAAATTAAGAGCGGCTGAGATAAGATTAAATAAAATAGAAATTCATTGGAATGAGATAAAAAGACGATTAGCTAATTATAATTACTCATAAATATAAAAATATAACAAACAAAAAAAAACCCAATCAGTCAACAGACTGTCGGGGCTTTTTTTAATTATCCAAGGATATCTTTTTCAATCTCAAGGATTTTCTGATCAATCTTTCTGATAGCAAACTCCGAGAATTCACAAACTATCAAGTTATTTACAATCGAAATGTGATCATCATTCTGATAGCGAACATTCGACGAAAGAACAATCTTCAAAGTTTCACTATCAAGGCTTTCATCAAAATCAACACCTTGATTCTTTAAAAATTTCTAAAACTTCTCTTTTGATCGAATGAATTTCTCACGGTTGGCAATCAGCTCAGACTTACGCTGGAACTTGCCAATCTGTTCATCAAGTGCTTTTTGGATGTCCTCGATAGAAGGTCCTTTAACAGGCTTCATGTCTGCTTTAGGAGTTGCAGTTTCTGCTTTTTTTGAAACTGGCTTTTTTGAATCTGTTTTATTTGAATTATTACTCATAATGTATTGCTCCTGCCCTAGAGACTTATGTTGGCATCTGGCACGCCGGTTAAATAATTTATGGCATACCAAAACCGGATTTTAAATTTTTGAACAAGGCTGCAGGTCGCGATTTTCAGATATATTTGGGAATTATTTACTAAAAACAGACAATAATAATTCCTATAATTTAAAATAATTATTGATTATTATTATTCTACATTTGACGCCAAAATATTATTAACAATTTATCTAAAATTTCAAAACAAATAAAAAATTTAATAGTTTATCTGTTTACTACTTTGGTGATAATTTTAGTATTTTTGATATCGGGAAATATACAAGCGCAGGGTGTTTCTGCTGACGTAATAGCAAGTTTAACAGATGTTCAAAAATACAATCGGGCTATTCATGTTATGGCTATGTTGTTGGTAGGTTTTGGGTTCCTAATGGTGTTTGTTCGTAACTATGGGCGTTCTGCTCTTACTGCCACATTCCTGCTGGTAAGTATCTCAATTCCTTTGTACTATTTTTTTAGTGATTTTGGTATATTTGGTGAAAAGGGAAGCGAAATTGATAAATTGATTTTGGCTGAGTTTGGTGCTGCCAGTCTGTTGATTGCTGCCGGAGCAGTTCTGGGAAGATTAAAAATGCAGCAATATCTTATTATGGGTTTGCTATTCATTCCTTTTTATATGTTTAACGAATGGATTATGTTAGACGGAGGTTTGGGATTAGTTAATCATGGTCAGTTTGTTGACACCGGTGGCTCTATTGTTATTCACGCCTTCGGAGCAATATTTGGTTTGGGAGTTGCTATTTCTATGACCACTAAAAACGAATATGATGCTGCCATTGAGGCAGATGCAACCAGCGATAGATTTTCATTATTAGGAAGTATGGTTCTTTGGGTATTTTGGCCAAGCTTCTGTGCTGCCTTAGTGCTACCGGAAGAAGTAGTGATGACAGGTATAAACGTTATTCTTGCATTGAGCGGAGCCACTATAGCTACTGTTTTTGCATCAATAAGACTAAGGGGAAAAATTGATGCAGCAGATATAGCTAACGCTTCTCTTGCCGGTGGTGTTGCTATTGGCTCTGTTTGTAATACAGCCACTCCAACCGAAGCAATAATAATTGGTGTTGCCGCAGGTGCTATTTCCACATTTGGTTTTGCAATAGTGCAATCCCGTTTACAAAAAGGACTTAAAATTGTTGATACTTGCGGCGTTTCCAACCTCCACGGAATTCCGGGAATTTTCGGTGGTTTGGTAGCTCTGATTATTGTATCAGGAATTAATTATTCTGCTCAACTTACCGGAATAGGCCTGACTATTGCTATTGCAGTCATTGCAGGACTTATCTCCGGCAAGATTTTACAACTCTTTGGTCATCCTAAGCAACCTTATGTTGATACTGAAGAGTTTGAGGTGGAAGATTAGTTCTATTTAAGCTATGTCATTTTTGGTTTTCTTAACAAGCTTCACATCACTGATCTCCATTGATTTATCAACGGCCTTGCACATATCATAAACTGTAAGCAGGGCGACATTCACGGCAGTTAGAGCTTCCATTTCGATTCCGGTTTTGCCGATGCATCTCGCCATACTCTTTATTATGACTCCATCGTCGAGGAGTTCGGCTTTTACATCCATTTTTGTAATCGCAAGAGGATGACACAAAGGAATGAGCTCACTGGATTTTTTCCCGCCCTGGATACCGGCAATTTCAGCGATAGTAAGCACATCGCCTTTTTTCATTTGGTTTTCCCGGATTAGCCTTACGGTTTCAGTATTCAGCTTTATTTTTCCTTCTGCCCAAGCAGTACGTACCTGGTCAGGTTTGTGCCCAACATCCACCATATTGGCTTTCCCATTATCATCAGTATGTGTAAGTTCAGGCATAATCATTTTTTTTAGAAATGTATAAAAAGCATATTACAAGATGTTTACCCACCTATATTACTAAATTTATTAATCTTGTTTTCCGTTCCGGAGCGTGGTTTTTGTCCAACAGCCTTAAGATAAGCCTCTTTTATTCCAAGCTCTCTGACATCAAATTCAAGGTCGTCAAAGAGGCAGGGCTTTATCTTTCCGTTTGCTGTGAGACGTAACCTGTTACAGACAGCACAATGACCACCTTCGCCACCTATAACCTTTGAAAAGATACCATCCTCAAGGTCCATCTCTTTGATATATCTTACTTGCAGATCATTCTCTTTACAATAATTTGCAACCTGCAGTGCATCCTCTTCCTGAGGTGATTTTTTAATAACACAATTTATTTTAACGGGTATGAGTCCGGCAGTTTTGGCTGCTTCAATTCCCCTTATCACATCTTGAACGTTGCCAACACGTGTTATCTGTCTGAACTTTTCTGGATCAAGTGTATCAAGGCTGATATTTACCCTGTGAAGTCCAGCCTTTGCAAGAGATTCGGCATACTTATCAAGAAAGACACCGTTAGTTGTCATTGCAAGGTCTTTAATTCCATTAATCTCAGATAACATCCTTACAAGGCTAACAATTCCGCGCCTTACCAAAGGCTCACCACCGGTCAGCCTTACTTTATCAATGCCCATTTCCACTCCTGTTCTTACAATCTCAACAATTTCTTCAAAAGTTAAAATCTCTTTGTGGTTAATTAATTCAACACCCTGCTCTGGCATGCAATAAACACATCTGAGATTGCAACGGTCTGTCACGGAAACACGAAGATAATTTATCTTTCTTTTAAATCTGTCTATCATCAATAAAAACCATTTTCAGGATTGCAAAAGTAAATATTAAAGTAGAAAAGGTAAGTAAAATATGCCGACTCAACGGGTGTGATAGAGCAAAAAGGTAAAAGAGGCTGTTTATTTTCAAACATTGCAGAGTCTCTTCATGATTTAAACCGGAAAAGATGCT
>JAUVIX010000008.1 GCA_030592565.1 Chlorobiota bacterium | reverse complement strand
TCAATTTTCCCAACAGGTATTATTTTTACATTATACTTTTTGGCGTTAATACCTTTAAGATTATATTTGGAGATGAATATTTGTTCAAATCCCAGTTTGTCTGCCTCTGCAATGCGCTGGTCTATTCTGCTAACCGGGCGTATTTCTCCTGAAAGCCCGACCTCTGCTGCAAAACAAACATTTTGGTCAATTGGGATATCTTCATTTGAGGACAGGACTGCACTGATAATAGCAAGGTCAATTGCCGGATCATCAACTTTAAGGCCGCCTGCAATATTAAGAAAGACATCCTTTATCCCCAGCTTGAAACCGCTTCGCTTTTCCAGAACTGCAAGCAGCATATTCAGCCTGCGAATATCATAACCAGTTGACGATCTTTGGGGCGTTCCGTAAGCTGCCGAGCTGACAAGTGCCTGTGTCTCTATCATCATAGGCCGCATACCTTCAACCATTGCAGCAATGGCAATGCCGCTAAGATTCTCATCGCGGTGCGAAAGGAGTATCTCTGATGGATTCTCTACTTCGCGAAGTCCGGTACCCTGCATTTCATAAATTCCCAGCTCTGATGTTGATCCGAAACGGTTTTTGGTGGCGCGTAAAATCCGGTAGCCATAATTTCTGTCACCCTCAAACTGCAAGACAGTATCAACCATATGCTCAAGTACTTTCGGACCGGCAAGAGATCCCTCTTTTGTAATATGCCCGATAAGAATTACCGGTGTATTCGTTAGTTTTGAATATTTCTGAAACTCCCCGGCAGTCTCTCTTATCTGGGATATGCTACCTGCCGACGAATCGATAATATCTGTGTAGGTCGTTTGTATTGAGTCAATGATGACAAGCTGTGGCAATAGTTTTTCGATATGCTGAAATATGCTTTGTGTATGGGTTTCGGCAAGGATGTAGCATTCTGGATTGTTCATTCCGACTCTTTCAGCTCTCATTTTTATCTGTTGCTCGCTCTCCTCACCTGTGATATAGAGCACTTTCATTCCTTTTAGATTCAGAGCGATCTGGAGCATAAGAGTTGATTTTCCGATTCCAGGTTCACCTCCAACAAGTACCAGAGAACCTGAAACCATGCCTCCTCCGAGTACCCTGTTAAGTTCAGCATTATGTGTATCGATTCTGTTTTCTGTCCCCGACTCTATTTCTGATATTTTCTTTGGTTTTGCAGGGCTGCCAAAAGTTTGTAGCGGCGACTTGTTTTTCCCTTTATCAGTTTGAATGACCTCTTCAACGTAGGTATTCCATTCGCCACAGGAAGGGCATCGTCCGATCCATTTAGCTGATTGTGCACCACAGTTTTGGCAATAATATACAGTTTTTGCTTTAGCCATTATTGATGTTGTTTTCTGTAATTTGCTGGTAATTCATTGTAATTTGATTGTAATTAGATGTCTTTAATAGTAACTTGATTATATTTAATTTTTACTTATTGCGACTGCCGACTGAAGACTGCCAATTAACCAATAATCCTCTCAATAATCCTGCTGGTAGAATATCCTTCAAGAAAATCAATTGTCTTTATTTCGCCTCCTTTTGCAAGAACAATATCAGCACCAACAATATCTTCCGGTTTGTAGTCGCTACCTTTGACAAGTATGTCGGGTTGAACCAGTTTAATAAGATCGTAAGGTGTATCTTCATCAAACAAAACAATAGCATCAACAAACTGCATAGCTGCAAGAATAATTGCTCTTGCATTTTCATCATTTACCGGCCTGTTTTCTCCCTTTAACCTTCTGACAGAGTCGTCAGTGTTAAGGCCAATGAGTAAAATATCTCCAAGATCCTTGGCTTTTGAAAGATAATCAATATGTCCGGCGTGAATAATATCGAAGCAACCGTTTGTAAAAACAACTTTTTTGTCCTGAAATTGCCATAATGCAAGTTGGGACTTTAGGTTTTTACTACTTAATATTTTCTGTTCCAGGATCATCCTTTTTATTATTTAATAAAGGTAATAGAATCATTGCCAAAAAACCTGATACTATTATCATTAATGTCTGACCTGTCCATAGCAGCCAGCCCATTGCATAACCTTTTGTTTGTGGGATATAAAAAATAAGGAGTATTTCGGCAATAATCCAGGGATAAATTCCGATACCACCTTGTACTACAATAATTCCGATAGACCCAAAAGCCAGTACGGCGAGAGCTACATTGAGTCCGAGGTTACTTGTCTCTGGCAGACTGAAAAAGACTACCCATGCCATCAGAAGATACATAAACCAGATAAATATCGAATGAAAGACAAACCAAAAAGGCTTTTTAATCTTTGTCAGAGACTTCAGCCCTTCGACAAAACCAAGTATTATGCTTTTTATTTTTTTGTAAAATGTATAACCTGATATTTTGTGTCTGAACTTTAAAAATAAAACAATAATTGCAATAAAAACTAAACCGGAAATTATATATAGTCTTCCTGGATGTTGAAGCTCGTGATACTTTTCAATTGCATTTTTTGCAATAGAAGTCTCTTTAAATTTTGCAAATTTATCGAAGTTTATGATGAGTGTTAGCACAAAAACCAGTAACAGGCTAATCATATCTATTGCTCTTTCTGTAACCACAGTTCCGAAAGATTTATGCAGAGGTATTTTTTCATATTTGGTTAATACACCACACCGTGTAACTTCTCCAAGGCGAGGAATAGCAAGATTTGCCAAATAACCAACCATTAGACCCAGAAAAGCGTTCTTAAATTTTGGTTTATATCCCATAGGCTCCATAAGAATCATCCATCGCATTGTCCTGCTTATATGGCTCATCAATCCTAGCATTATAGAGAATAGAATCCAATAGTAATTGGCATTAAAGAAAGTATGGAGAATTTCTTTTCTATCTTCAGGTGAGATATTTCTCATGAAAATCCAAATAAAAAAGACACCTATTCCAAGGAAGAAGATGAGTTTGATAGCTATCAACAGACCCTTTTTCAAAAGAATTACTTTAGGTTATTATTATCGTCAGGGAATACAATCACAGGTTTGAAACTTTTGGCTTCCTCAAAAGGCATTAAGGCATAAGAAACGATTATTACCTTATCGCCAACAGCTGCTTTACGTGCTGCCGCTCCATTAAGTGAAATAATGCCTGACCCTCTTTCGCCTTTTATAACGTAAGTTTCCAGCCTTTCGCCGTTTGTGATATTGTAAATACTCACCACCTCATTTTCGATAAGGTTAACGGCATCCATCATATCTTCATCAATGGCGATACTACCAATGTAATTAAGGTCTGATTCCGTTACGGTCGCCCTGTGAATTTTTGATTTTAAAACATTAATTTGCATGACGCTGCAAAGTTACGAAAATAAAATAATATTGTCAATTAAACGTACATTTCCAACTTGAACAGCTATGCAAGTAATTACGTTTTTACTTCCAAGCCAGGTTGTTAGTGGTTCAAGGGTGTACATATCAACAATTTCAAAGTATTCAAGCTTCATATTTTTTCGCTTAAATTCCCTTTCAACATAATTTTTTAATTCGTGAATAGGTTGGAATCCAGCCTGAACCTTAATAAATTTTAAAGTTTTGTATATTAATGAAGCCTGTTTTCTTTCTGATTTAGAGAGTAGTTCATTTCTCGAACTCATTGCAAGCCCGTTTTTCTCTCTAACAATAGCGCAGGGTACCAGTTCAACAGGACAGTCGAAATCTTTTATCATTTTGTGAATGATGAGAAGTTGCTGGAAGTCTTTTAACCCAAAATATGCTCTGTCAGGTTTAATAATCTCAAAAAGTTTTTTTACTACCGATGCGACTCCGTTAAAATGTCCCGGTCTGAACTCACCTTCCAGCACCTTATCAAGGTTGCCAAAATCAAATTCTGTAGTATCAGGTTCGGGATACATCTCTTCAACTGACGGATGAAATACAACGTTGCAACCTTGCTCTTCAAGTTTCTTTAAATCCGTTTCCAGAGTCCGGGGGTACTTTTCCAGATCGGACTGGTTATTAAATTGAGACGGGTTTATAAAAATACTTGCAACTACCAAATCGTTCTCTTCTTTCGCTTCTCTAAACAAAGAAAGATGTCCTTCGTGAAGAGCGCCCATAGTAGGGACAAACCCGATTGTTAACCCTTCCTCTTTTTTTGTTTTCAGGTACTCTTTTATATCATTTACTGTTTCAAATAGCTCCATTTTCAGGTTTGTATTTTTAATTATTTAATATTTCAAAAATATCTTCTTCCAGCGACATATTTGGCGTTTCCACAATCCTGCCTTTTTCGGTGCCATCTATTAAAAAAACAAATGTTGGAACACGTTCAATATTCAGGGTTGAAACATCAATATCGCCGGCAGTTTTGTTCCTGTCAACACAAATTATTTTAACTGAATTGGTATTATATTCCAGTTTGTCCAGGATTTTATAAAAACGGGGTACTTCCCTATGGCTGTCAGAACACCAGGTGCCGAGTACAACAATAATGTCATACCGGTAAATTTTATTCTTTAACTCATTAATTACTTTCTGATCAGGAGCATAATTGGTGTAATTATATATGAAATAATTCCCGAATTCTCCTGTTTGTAACTGGCGGCGGGTTACCTTACCGATTAATATCTCTTCTTTCGCGGTACTATCAGAAATTGTATCGGTTTGTGCTGAAGCCGGTAATTGCATTAATGCAATTAGAAATATAGTTATTATTAACGATGCTTTCATTATAAATTCATTTTAATAAAAAATTGGCTGCAAAGATAAGATAATATTGAGCCTTATAAATATCAGAGATCAAATAAACTGATATTAAATGGGAATGAGATAACAAATCCGTATTTCACTTAAAATCGAACTAATAGAAAAACAGAGCAAGAAAGCTATTCAAATTCAATCAGGAGTTGGTTTTTTAAAACCATATCACCATTTTTGACTAAAATTGATTTCACGGTTCCGCTGGTGGGCGAGAGGAGTTCATTTCTCATTTTCATCGCTTCAAGAATCAACAATTTGTCACCCTCTTTCACATCTTTGCCTGTTTTAATGTAAACTTTCTTTATTGTTCCCGGAATAAAAGCTGTAATTTTTTTAATATCTTTTTTCTCATACGGCTTTCGTGACTGATACTTTTTTGTAAGTACTGTCCGGTATTTAATATCTTCTATGAGCAGAGATTTGTATGACACTTTTTTAACTTTCTTAGTTAGTACATCATTTTCTTTCATAAAATAAAAATAAGTTGTTAGAATGGTGGAATACCATGTTTTTTCTTTGGTATCTGTACTGTTTTCGATTCAGATATCTCTAGTGCATGTACCAAAAAACTTCTTGTTTCAAATGGCTCAATTACAGCATCGATATAACCATATGCAGCTGCAACATACGGATTTGCAAATTTATTTTTATATTCTTTAACCTTTTGTTTGCGGAGATCATCGGGATTTTCTGCATTTTTAATTTCGTTTCTGAAAATAATATTTGCAGCTCCTTCAGGCCCCATTACTGCAATTTCTGCTGTTGGCCAGGCACAAACAAAATCTGCTCTCAGGTGATGAGAGCACATTGCAATGTAGCCACCGCCATATGCTTTACGCATTATGACAGTAATTTTAGGTACTGTAGCTTCCGAATATGCATAAAGTAGCTTGGCGCCATGTCTTATAACGCCTGCATGCTCCTGATCAATACCAGGAAGGTAACCCGGTAGGTCAACCAATGTTACAAGCGGAATGTTGAAGGAATCGCAGTATCGTATAAACCTGGCTGCCTTGTCTGATGAATCCACATCCAAGACCCCAGCTAAAACGAGAGGTTGATTTGCAACGAAACCCACTGATTGTCCTGCAATTCTTGCAAAGCCAATAACAATGTTAGCAGCAAATAGCTCCTGAATTTCAAAAAATTCAGAATCATCGCAGATAGCTTTAATTACATCCCTTACATCATAAGGCTGCCGAGGATCAGCTGGTATTATATTTTCTATCTTATATTGCCGTGTTTTTGGACCTCTTTTGGGGAAGGTTTCTGCCTTTTTTTCATTATTCCAGGGAATAAAACTGAAAAGATGCTTTATCTGACTGAAACTTTCATCTTCACTCTCAGCATAAAAATGTGCATTACCTGTTATTTCGCAATGCACACGGGCACCACCTAGTTCCTCCATTGAGATTTCTTCTCCTAATACCGACTTAATAACTTCTGGTCCTGTAATGAACATTTTTGAGACCTTTTCGACCACAAAAACAAAGTCGGTGAGCGCCGGTGAATAAACAGCACCACCTGCACACGGACCCAAAATAACAGATATCTGAGGTATTACACCAGAGGCTTGTGTATTACGGTAAAATATTTCACCGTAGCCGGCCAGTGCATTTACTCCCTCCTGAATACGGGCACCACCTGAATCATTAATCCCAATAAGAGGAATTTTTAGCTTCATAGCATGATCCATTATCTTGGTGATTTTCTTTGCGTGAGCCCATCCAAGTGACCCACCTGCAACTGTAAAATCCTGTGCGTAAATACATACCGGATGGCCATTGATTGTTCCTGTTCCGGTAATTACACCATCTCCGGGAAGATACTTCTTATCCATATCGAAGTCTACTCCGGAGTGTTTTACAAAAAGGTCGTATTCGTGAAAGGATTTATTATCCAGAATTGACATTATCCGTTCGCGGGCGGTCATTTTTCCCGTTGCTTTCTGCTTCTCAATCGCTTTCGTACCACCGCCTTTAACCGCTTCCCGCATTCTTTTTTTAAGGTCGGCTGATTTTTGCTTTAAGCCCATAACTTGAACGTTAGATTATATTTACCTGAGTTATCGTGCTTTCGGATTATATGATTATGTAAATCAATGAATTTCAATATTATATATCGGAATCCGATTTTTACCTGCTAAATAAAAATCTGCAGATTCCTCCAATGTAATGCAAAGCTAACTAAAAAATAAACTACTTGTCAGGTTTATTTTATTAATTATTTTGTCAACTTTAACTAATTGTCTAAACTACAGTGTATAATGAACAACTCATTTTCTCAAAAGCTTTGCAAAGATAGAGTAATTGCTTTTAATATTGCCGGAACAGGTTTTTTATTGCTATTTTTGAGCAAAATCAAACTATGAATATTGAGGATTTAAGAGATTATTGTCTATCTAAAAATGGGGTTTCTGAATCCTTTCCATTTGATGAAACATCTTTAGTTTTTAAAGTGATGGACAAGATGTTTGCTTTGACAGATACAGAAGATAATTTTAGTATTAATCTGAAATGCGATCCGGAAAAAGTTCTTGAACTGAGAGAAAGATATCCTGCAGTAAAACCCGGATATCATATGAGTAAAAAGCATTGGAATACTGTAATAATTGATGGTTCGGTGGAGGATGATATTTTATATGAATGGATTAATGATTCTTACAATCTGGTTGTTAGTAAACTGACCAAGACAATAAGGGAATCACTCAGTAAAATGTAAAGATAGCTGACACCTTATTTTCAAAAGCATTATTCTCCATCTTTTTTATTCTTTCCTGTAAAAAGATCAAATATAAGATATCCCATTGCTGCCCCCCAAAGCATACTCATATATGGATTCGAGGTTATAGCACAACTACCTGAGTTGCAACCGACTTTTGCGTAATAAATATATCCGCCGATGATTCCCAAAACAGCACCAATTGCAGAAATGACAGGTATCTTCCCAAATAGCATTCCTTTTTTCCTGTTCTCTTTATTCTCTGTCATAAAACTGCGGATTACATATAAGTATTAATTGCTTTCATAAGTACACCCTTTGGTTTTACTCCGACAAATCGTTTTATCATCTTGCCGTCTTTAAAAAGCATAAGAGTAGGTATATTTTGGATTCCGAGTTTGGAAGATACCCTTCTGTTGTGATCAACATCTAACTTGCAAATATTTGCTTTATCGCCTAATTCATCGGCAATTTCATTAATAATTGGCCCTTGAACTTTGCAGGGTCCACACCACTCTGCCCAGAAATCAATAAGCGTAACTCCTGACTTTATGATTTGATCGAAGTTTTGATCGGTAAGTATTTTGACATTTTCAGATGGAGGTGCACTTAATCGTTTTTTTGATTTCAGAAAATTGTAAAATATAAATCCGACTAATAAAACCGCAAAAATTATGGAAACTGTGTTTCCTGTACCTGCTAATTGTAACATATTTTATAAATATTTTTTAATTACTGATATTATACTCTCTTTTGGTTGAATTCCAATAAAATGATGAACCTTCTCGCCGTCTTTAAACAAAATCATTGTGGGAATGTTCATTACACCGTATTTGTTTGTAAGCAAACGATTGTCATCGGCATTAACTTTTCCTGTCAACAGTTTTCCTTCAAACTCATTTGCGATATCTTCAAGTATCGGGTCAAGCACTTTGCAGGGCTCACACCATTCTGCCCAGAAATCAACAAGGAGAAGATTTCCTTCAAGTGTTTTGTCGAAATTGGGATAATTTAATGTTATAATGTTTGTTTTTGTTGCCATCAATATTGGGTTTCACTAACCTGATAATTTCTTACGTTTAACTTTATTTTTTGTTACTACTAAGCAGGTGTATTTAGTTGATATTCAATAGACCCGTGCTTTAGCACAGGTAGAAAGTTAATAAAAGATATTGTTTTGGCGTAATTTTTGAGAGCGTAGCCAAAAATTATGACAAAACGTATTGATTAACAGGTTGCTATGTTTTGCAAATCTGCTGAGTAGTAACTATTTTTTTTTCAATACGGTTGTGTGCAACTTATTTAAACACCACCACCGTAATTCCGTGCCCTCCGCGCTCAATATGCTCGTCTTTGAAAGATTTGATTTCAGGAATCGTGTTCAGATAATCGTGTATAAGAGAACGCAGAGTGCCATAACCCTTACCGTGAAGAATTCTTACCTCTCCTATATTCACCAGAATGGCATCATCAATATATTGTTTTACTATATCAAGAGCCTCCTCACCTCGTTTTCCACGTACATCGATTTGTAGTTTGAAATTTGCCATCTTTTTGTTGATGTGTTCCGTGATACCTGAATAGCGATTTCTGCCCGAAGCAGGTTTTTGAAGAGTTTTTATTTTATTTGATTTTTCAATCCGGTCAAGCGTTGTTTTTAAGGTTATTGAGTTAAATGAAAGTATAACATCACTTCCTTTTATAGATATTACCTCTGCTGTAACTCCCTGTTCTTTAAGGTTTACAACATCACCAACCGCAATCGGCCTGGTTACCTTAACTTTATTTTTGTTTACCTCTGATCTGTTTTTCTGTTTCCCTGTTTTGAACCTCTTTTCCGGCTCTATTTTCTCAACAATCCTATCTTTCTCTTTTTCCAGTTTCTGACGCAACTTTTTAGTTTTCTCTTTGTTTGCCTGCGTTTCTCTTATCTCCTTTATTGTATTTTCGATAAGTTTGTTCGATGAATCAACAATCTCCAAAGCCTCCTGCCTGGCTTTTTCTATTATCTCTTCTTTTTTGAGTTTCATATCTTTTGATAGTTTTTCATATTTATCAATCATCTCACTCAGAAAATTATCGGCAACACTCACCTCCACTCTCTTTTTTTCCAGTTCTTTGCGTTCAATATCTAATTGCTGAAGCTGTTCGTCGAAATCAAGTTGCTTTTTGCCGGTCTTTTTTTCTGCATTTTTCAAAACATCTTTAGGGAATCCAATTTTGCGTGCAATCTCAAAAGCAAATGAACTTCCAGGTTTGCCGATTTTCAAACTAAACAGAGGCTGCATTGCTTTTGTGTCGAAAAGCATAGCTCCATTCACAATGCCATTTCCCTCCTTCGACATCAGTTTAAGGTTTGAGTAATGAGTTGTCACAACTCCAAAAGCTTTATTGCTATTAAGTTTTTCTAAAACAGACTCTGCAATGGCTCCTCCAAGTTGCGGTTCTGTTCCTGTGCCGAACTCATCAATCAAAAACAGGGTATTAGCATCTGAGTGATTTACAAAATGCTTCATGTTCAGCAGGTGGGAACTGTATGTGCTAAGGTCGTTTTCCAACGACTGCTCATCACCTATATCAATAAAAAGATTCTTAAAAACCCCTGCAATAGAATCATCTTTTACAGGAATAAGCAACCCACATTGCAGCATATATTGCAGCAACCCTACTGTAGTAAGACATACAGATTTTCCGCCTGCATTAGGGCCCGAAATAACAAGAATCCGGCGTTTATTGTCAAGCTGAATATTGAGAGGCACAACAGGCCTGTTCTGTTTTTTATGCGAAAGGTAAAGTAGAGGATGTATAGCTTCATTCCACCTGGCTAACGGCTGATCTGCAATTTTCGGTTTAAGTGCATTAATCTTTAGTGCAAAAGATGCCTTTGCACGAATGAAGTCAATCAGGCCAAGGAATTTGTATGCCTCAATCAGGTTTGGAATTTCAGGACGGACAAATCCGGAGAAATTTTTCAGAATATTTATTATTTCTCTCCGCTCGGCACTCTCCAACTCCCTTATTTTGTTATGTATTTCAAAAACTTCAACAGGCTCAATATAAACTGTTTGTCCGGTTGCCGATTCATCATGAATCAAACCTTTAATTGCTCTTTTGTGAGCAGCAGCCACAGGAATTACAGGCCTGCCTTCACGAATGGTAACTTCAGTATCATCCTTGGTCCATCCTGCACGTTTTGCTTCGCTCATTGCCTTTCTCATTTTGCGGTCAACAGATGCCTGCTCTTTTGACAATGATTTCCTAATCTCAGCAAGTTTTGCAGAAGCATTGTTTTTAATATTTCCTTTATCATCAATAATTCCTTCAATATTCCTTACAATCATTTTATCGACAAAAATTTCACTGGCTAAAGAGATAAGATTCGGGAACTTTTGAGGATCAGACTTTTTAAAAAACAGAAGAATATCTGAGATTGTTGTTAATGATGATTTTAGGTCGAAAAGGTTTTCCTGTTCAATGTACGTGCCTTCAATTTTTATCCTGTGCAATTCGTAAGTAAGATCGAAGTAATCTTGCGATGGAAACCCGGACTCCTCAAGCATCAATTGCCTGAATTCCTCGGTTTGATCGAGCAGTCGCCTGATAAGTGTGGCATCTGTTGTAAAGGTTAACTTGTCAATATGCTGCACTCCAATCGGACTCAGGCAGTTGTCGCGTATCATCTGCCTGATTTTATCGAAACCGGTTTTTACTTCAAAGTTTTTTGGATAAATCACGGGACAAAGGTAGGAAGAAACCGGAATTATGCTGCAATTGGGAGAATCAAAATCTCAATTTGTCATACATACCCAATAGTTGGTATTGTTGCTAGATAGAAAATTAGTTTATCTTTGTCTGGGAAGTGAGAGATTATGATTAATAAAAATAGTGAAAATTGAAATGCTTTGTTTAATAAATAAGGAATCTGTGTATGAACAAAATAATTTTTTTCCTACTCTTAATATTATTGACATTATTAAATATTTCCTGCATCAGACAACCCGTTTCCGAAAAGGAACTTGATAAAAACTGGCAATTTTCCGAAATTGGAAATAACGACTGGCATCAGGCAGATATTCCCGGTGTTGTTCAAACTGACCTGCTTGCTAACAAGTTAATTGAAGACCCTTTTTTTGGAGATAATGAACAGCAACTGCAATGGATTGGTGAAACCAACTGGGAATACAAAACCACTTTTATAGCAGATGATGAACTTCTGGAAAATGATCATATAGAAATTGTCTTTACTGGTCTTGATACATATGCCAATGTTTTTCTTAACGACTCTCTTGTTCTTAAGGCAGATAATATGTTCAGAGAATGGACAATTGATTGCAAAGATAACCTTAAGAAAGGAGATAATGAGTTAGTTGTGAAGTTTAATTCTCCCATTAAAGAGGATTCCGTAAAGGCTTCGAAAGTAAATTGCAAGTTGCCTGACGAACGGGCATATACCCGCAAAGCGCCATATCAGTATGGTTGGGACTGGGGGCCACGGTTCATTACAATGGGAATATGGAAATCTGTTTATCTGCGGACGTGGAAAGATGCAAGGATTGAAAACATCAGAATAGTTCAGGATTCAGTAACTGCAGATACGGCATACTATACATCTTATTTCGAGATAGAATCTTCCCTGGAGCAGGATGGGTTTCTCTCTGTTTTTGATGATGACTTTAATGACATAATAAATAAGAAAAGAGTAAGACTTGAAAAAGGTGCAAAAGAGTATCCGGTTACTTTTTATGTTGATAATCCTAAGTTGTGGTGGACAAATGGTCTTGGGAAACAGAACTTATACCATTTCAGGTTTTTACTTCAGGCCAACAATTCTATCGATAGAAAATACAAACGAATAGGTGTCCGTACGCTTAAATTGGTTCAGCAACCCGATTCAATCGGCGAAAGCTTTTATTTTCAGCTCAACGGAGTTCCGGTTTTCATTAAGGGTGCAAACTATATTCCCCAGGATAATTTTCCATCAAGAGTCACTGCCAATCATTACAGCAAGGTTATAAAATCGGCAGTTGATGGAAATATGAATATGTTGCGTGTGTGGGGTGGCGGCATTTACGAAAAAGACCAGTTCTATAATTTATGTGATGAAAAGGGAATTCTTGTTTGGCAGGATTTTATGTTTGCCTGTAATATGTATCCCGGCGATAGCGCATTTTTAAATAATGTTGAGAAGGAGGCTGAGGAGCAGGTTAAGCGTATTCAGTATCACCCTTCGCTTGCTCTGTGGTGTGGTAATAACGAATCGGATGAAGGCTGGCACAACTGGGGCTGGCAGAAGTCTCTCAGATACACAAAACAGGATTCCGTTGAGGTTTAGAGTAGCTATCTGAATTTGTTTGAAAAAATATTACCTGACGTTGTTCAAAAATATTCTCCCGGAATAACCTACATTCCATCGTCACCACGCATTGGCTGGGGACATAAGGAAGCTATGTATGAAGGAGATATGCACTACTGGGGAGTTTGGTGGGGTGAAGAGCCTTTTGAGATTTATGAAAAGAAAGTAGGCAGATTTATGAGCGAATATGGCTTTCAGGGTTTCCCCGATGTTAAAACCCTCCGGGCTTGTCTCAATTCATCTGATATAAATCTAAATTCAAAAGCTTTACGTAACCACAATAAGCATCCACGGGGTATGGAGATTATTGATACTTACATGAAACGGGAGTATAATGTTCCAAACGATTTTGAAAGAGATAATTATATCAGTCAGCTTGTTCAGGCGTATGGAGTTACAAAAGCCATAGAAGCGCACCGCCGAGCCATGCCTTATTGTATGGGGACACTCTATTGGCAGTTGAACGACTGCTGGCCTGTAATTTCCTGGTCAGGTGTTGATTATTACAACCGTTGGAAAGCGCTGCACTATTTTGTGAGGGAGGCATATAAACCGGTTTTGATCTCTTTTGAAAAAGAAATGGACTCATTGCGAATTTTCCTGGTTTCGGATGAGCAAAAGGAATATCAGGCAACCCTTGAATTGAAACTGGAGGATTTTGAAGGGACGAAACTTTGGAGTAAGTCCATTCCGGTTAATATTCCAAAAAATTCCAGCGAAGTTTATTACAAAGTTAAAGTTAGCGAGCTTACAAAAGAGATGAATAAGCAAAATATTGTTTTATCTGCAAAGGTGATATTGAAAGAGCTGACGCTGGCAGACAAAAACTTCTATTTTGTACTACCCAAAGATTTGGAATTGCCTTCTTCGCTTATTACAAAAAGCATTAAAAAAAGCCCAATAGGCTATCAGATAAGTATAACAACGGATAAACTTGCAAAAAATGTATTTCTTTCAATTGATTATGAGGGTTTTTTCTCAGATAATTATTTTGATATCCTTGCCGGTGAACATAAGATTATAGACTTTAAAACCGATAAGACAATTGAGAATTTTGAAAGTCGGATGAAAATATTGACATTGAAAGAGAGTGATTAAGTTTTTAACTAATCAATAGTAGTTTTACCTTTTTTGATTTAGTTTTCTGACAATTATATCTATAATCATATTGTGCGATTTTCATACTAATATACTTAATTACTCCATCCCTAACCCCACTGTTAGCACCGTCCTTATTTAGATTATGAATAAATTAGCGTTGCTGTTTTGAAAAGAAAAAAAATATTTTACTTTTGCACCTGTTAATTAAATAACAAGGTAAATTTATTTATCCTAAAAAGAGTTGAAATGAGGAAGTTTATTATTATTCTTGCTTTTGTCATTCCATTAGTCGGGTTTTCTCAAGAGCAAGAGAAGAAAAAGTTTGGAGTTAAATTTAGTGGTTTTGTTAAAACAGACATCTTTTTTGATTCACGTCAGACAATTGATGCGAGGGCAGGTCATTTTCTTCTTTATCCCAAAAATGAATCGCTTGATTTTAATGGAGCTGATATCAATGCAGCCTCAAAATTTAATATTCTGTCAATTCAAACAAGGATGAGGGTAATGATAACTGGCCCTGATGTATGGGGTGCAAAAACTTCAGGTCTTGCAGAAGGAGCTTTTTTTGGTAATATAGGAACCGATATTAACGGTTTCAGATTACGTCATGCCTTTGTAAAACTTGCCTGGCCAACTTCTGAATTATTGATTGGGCAGTTTTGGCATCCGATGTTTGTTACAGGATGTTTTCCCGGAACGGTTTCATTTAACACCGGAGTACCATTTCAGCCCTTTTCCAGAAATCCGCAGGTTCGTTTTACAAAACGATTGGGAAATTTTAATATTATCGCATCAGCTATGGAACAGGTTGACTTTGTGAGTACAGGTCCGCTTGGTCCGGGTAGCAGGTATCTTGTTAATTCGGCATTACCGGAATTTAATTTGAGATTTGAATATAAATCGGATAAAATTTATGCCGGACTCGGAGGTAATTATAAGAGGCTTAAGCCAAGGTTAAGTCTATCCCAATCAATACCAATGAACCCTGAAGGTTATAAGTTTAAGACAGATAATTATGCTTCAGGAATTAGTGTTTTTACCTATGTTAATGTCTCCACAAAACCGATTACACTAAGATTTTATGGCGTTTTAGGGCAGATGATGACAAGTATGACAATGATTGGCGGTTATGCCGAAACCGAATATGAAACAACAACTATTCAGGATACACCAGCTTTCGATGTGGTTTCCGATTATAAGTATTCTCCTTTAAGTACTATGTCTGTTTGGTTTGACTGTAACACTAATGGTAAAACATGGCAGGTGGGTTTATTTGCAGGATATTCCCAAAATCTTGGTTCAAATGATACTATTGTTGGAAATGTATATGCAAGGGGTTCGGATATAAATTATGCATACAGGATTTCTCCGAGGTTTGTATATAATGCGGGCAAGTTCAGGATTGCTCCCGAGGTGGAATACACAGTTGCTGCCTATGCAACGAAAAATGATGCAGGAGATATTAATATTGACGAGTTTGGAAAAATATCAGAGTCGAAAGAGATAGGTAATTTTAGGTTTCTTGTAGGATGCTATTTCTTCTTTTAGAAAGATATAAAGTAGTTAAAATCATATTATAAATTTTAAAAAATAAAGTTATGCTTAAAAAGATTTCAAATTTTGCAGAATATTTTCAACAATATCAAAAAAGTGTTGACGATCCTGAAGGTTTTTGGGGGGCTATTGCCGAGAAGTACAAATGGCATAAAAAGTGGGATCAGGTACTCGAGTGGAATTTCGAGGGCAAAGATGCACCTGATGTAAAATGGTTTAAAAATGGTAAGTTAAATATAACAGAAAACATTTTTGAACGTAATTTGCCAGAACGTAAAGACCAGGTAGCTTTGATTTGGGAGCCTAATAATCCTAAAGATAAAGAGATTAAGATTACCTATGGTGAGTTGTTTGAGAAAGTTAAACAGTATGCCAATGGTCTGAAAAAAATTGGAGTTAAAAAGGGTGACAGGGTTGCCATTTATCTCCCTATGGTTCTCGAATTGCCTGTTGCTATGCTGGCCTGTGCTAGAATAGGAGCTATTCATTCAATTGTTTTTGCAGGATTCTCAGCAAATGCACTGGCTGATAGAATTAATGATGCCGAATCGAATGTAGTCATAACTTCTGATGGCGGATATAGAGGAACCAAAACTATTCCTCTGAAAGCGATTGTTGATGAAGCTTTGGAAAAATGCCCTACAATTGTAAATTCAATTGTTTTGAAACATACAGGAGAAGATGTTCCTATGAAAGAAGGACGCGATATTTGGTGGCATGATTTGATTGACGGTGTTAGTTTCGATAATGAAGCTGAAGTTATGGACGCTGAAGATACTCTCTTTATTCTTTATACTTCCGGCTCAACTGGAAAACCAAAAGGAGTTCTTCACACAACAGCAGGTTATATGATGTTTGCCGAATATACATTCCTGAATGTATTCCAGTATAGTGAGGGTGATATTTATTGGTGTACTGCTGATATTGGCTGGGTAACCGGGCATAGCTACATTGTTTACGGCCCACTTTTGGCGGGAGCCACTTCAATTATGTTTGAGGGTGTTCCTACCTGGCCTGATGCAGGACGTTTCTGGGATGTTGTGGATAAATACAAGGTTAATCAGTTTTATACTGCACCAACAGCTATTCGGGCACTCGTTGCACAGGGTAACCAGTTTGTAACAGGTCACGATTTGAGTTCATTAAAAACTCTTGGAACGGTTGGTGAGCCAATTAATGAGGAAGCCTGGAGATGGTATCACGACCTTATTGGTAAAGGTAAATGCCCGATTGTTGATACCTGGTGGCAAACTGAAACAGGTGGTATAATGATTACTCCACTTTCAGGGATTACTCCTACCAAACCTTCATTTGCAACACTTCCATTACCAGGAGTTCAACCTGTTATTGTTGATCCTGAAGGAAAAATTTTGGAAGGAAATGGTGTTGAAGGTAATCTTTGTATTAAATTCCCATGGCCGGGAATGCTAAGGACTACCTATGGCGACCACAAAAGATGCTTTCAAACTTATTTCGCAACATATCCCGGACTCTATTTCACCGGCGACGGTGCAAAGCGTGACGAAGAAGGATATTACAGAATTATGGGACGCGTGGATGATGTAATAAATGTATCAGGTCATAGAATTGGTACTGCCGAAGTTGAAGATGCTATTAACCAACATCCTAAAGTCAATGAATCGGCTGTTGTTGGATATCCCCACGCTATTAAAGGTTCCGGAATTTATGCTTATGTAACTTGTGAAGAACTCTCAGATGCTGAAATGGCAACCATTGAGAGTGAAATCAGAGCTACAGTTACAAAGCAAATAGGGCCAATAGCAAAACCTGATGTTATTCAGTTAGTTAACGGACTTCCAAAGACCCGTTCAGGAAAGATTATGCGTCGTATCCTACGGAAGATAGGTGAAGGCGATGCTTCAAACCTTGGTGATACATCAACACTACTTGATCCTGGTGTTGTTGAAGAGATAATAGGAGGTGCCAAAGTAGAAGTTAAACGATAAGTGATAAATGAAAAAAGACATCCTTGTAATTTGGATGTCTTTTTTTTATTTATAAAAAGGTTAAGAACTTAAAAGATATTAAAAAATGGAAAATCAAAAAGTAATGAACAGAGGCCTCGTTGTTGTTGGAGCTATCCTTATTCAGCTTGCTCTTGGAGCTATATATGCCTGGTCAGTATTTACCCCTTCACTCACAGCGGAAGAGTGGTCGAAGGCTGACACACAATGGATTTTTGCCGTCGGCCTTGTGTCATTTGCTGTTGTTATGGTATTTGCCGGTAAAAAGCTTGGAACCTGGGGCCCTCAGAGACTAGCTATTATTGGTGGTGTGGTTTTAGGGCTGGGTTATGTTTTAGCCGGAGTGTTTGGAGGAACCGGATTTTGGCCATTGCTTTTTTTTATAGGACTGATAGGTGGTGCCGGTATTGGTTTAGCTTATGTTGTTCCTATTGCAGTTGGCATGCGTTGGTTCCCTGATAAAAAAGGTATGATAACAGGTCTTGCGGTTGCAGGATTTGGCTTTGGAGCTATGCTATGGGTGAAACTGGCAGGTTCCTGGGGTCATCTGATCGAAAATATTGGACTCTCTTCAACATTTGTGACCTACGGAATTGCATTTGCTGTAATGGTTATTATTGGTGGGTTATGGATGAAATTTCCTCCTGCCGGATGGAAGCCTGCAGGATTTGTTGAGAAGAAGGCAGAGGCCGGTGTAAAAGTTGATGATAGAGAATTTACCAGTAGTGAAATGCTTGGTAAAGTTCAGTTCTATCTTATCTTCCTGACTTTTGTTTTTAGTGCAGGAGCAGGACTGATGTCTATTGGACTTATGAAACTCTATCCGATGGAAGCATTGGTAGCTAACGGTTTAACTACTGCTGAAGCAAGTGCAATTGCAGGAACAGCAATGGCCGTGTTCTTTAGCCTTGCCAATGGTATTGGTCGTATTGTATGGGGAATGCTAAGTGATAAACTCGGAAGAAAAATATCCATTATCATTATGACTGCAACGCAAGGTATTCTTGTTATCCTATTTACATATATGGCAGGTAGCGAGATGCTACTCTATCTCGGAGCAACACTGATTGGCTTTAACTTTGGTGGTAATTTTGCTTTATTCCCAACCATCACAGCCGATACTTTCGGGGCTAAAAATGTGGGACAAAATTATCCTTTTGTTTTCCTTGCTTATGGTGTCGGAGGAATTCTGGGTCCTATCCTGGGAGGGAAACTTGGTGATGTAAGTAATTTTCCGCTGGCATTTACAATTTCAGGTGTCGCAGTATTAATTGGGACAATATTAATGCTGATGGTTAAGCCAGCAAGAAGATAGATTTTTTGAGAGAACCCAATTTATCATTTTAAAGCACCCGACATTTTGTTGGGTGCTTTTATCTAAAAATTCCTATCTCTTTACCATTCTTGTAAATTGCCTCAATTGCAATATCAATGTGTTCATGAGTGTGAGTAGCCATTAGAGAAAATCGTAATAAAGAATCTTCCGGCCTTACCGCAGGCGAAATTACAGGGTTTGCAAAAATTCCACTATCCATTAGAAGTTTTGAGATAAGGAATGTTTTCTCATTATTTCTTATATAAATCGGAATAATTGGACTTTCTGAATTTCCAATCTCAATATTGTACTCTTTGAATAATTTTGAAGCATAATTAGTATTATCCCAAAGTCTTTGATTATGTTCAGGCTCATTTTCCATAATATCAATAGCAGCAATAACACTGGCTGCCGAGCCGGGAGGAAGACTTGCACTGAATATTAAAGGTCGTGAAGAGTGTTCCAGGAGGTTGATAAGCTCTGAAGAGCCGGCAATAAAGCCTCCAACAGATGCCAGTGACTTACTAAAAGTTCCCATTATTATCTCAACCTTATCGGTCAGGCCGAAATGAGAGGCTGTACCGGCACCGTTTTTGCCAATGACGCCAAGTGCATGGGCATCATCAACCATTACCGAAGCATTATATTTTTGTGCAAGTTGTACAATCTCATCAAGTTTGGCAATATCACCCGACATACTAAAAATACCATCAATCACGATTAGCTTGAGAGCTTCCGGCTCGCACTTCTTAAGAATTTTTTTAAGCGAGACCATGTTGTTATGCTTGTATTTCAGTACTTTGCCAAAGGATAGCCTTGTGGCATCAATGATTGAAGCATGATCTTCCTCATCAAGAATAGCATAATCATTTCTGCCAACAACATGTGGAATAGCTCCGAGATTAGATTGGAAGCCAGTTGAAAAAACAATTGCTTTTTCTTTTCCTACAAGTGAAGCAAGCCTTTCTTCCAACTCAATATGTATATCAAGTGTTCCATTTAAGAACCGCGAACCGGCACATCCACTTCCATATTTCTTAATTGCATCTATAGCAGCCTCTTTTATTTTTGGATGATTAGTAAGCCCAAGATAACTATTTGAGCCGAACATCAGAACTTTTTCCCCCTTTATATATACAACTGCATCTTGTTCAGATTCTATTACCCGAAAATATGGATATAATCCTGCCTTTTTAGCTTCCTGAGGTTCTGTGTATTTCGATGCTCTGGACTGTAAAATAGTCGTCATATTGTTTTATATATGAAGGAAATTATTGACTTTAAAAGGTCAAAGATATACATTTTAGGAAAAAACAAAGTATTTTTGACGAAAATACAAATTTAAGTATCTATGGTGTCTGTCAAAAAAGTACAGAATAAAAAAGATTTAAGTCGTTTTATTGACTTTCCGTATCGTCTATACTCGGGAGATAAAAACTATGTTCCTGAGCTTAGAATAATGCAAAAGGAGACTTTAAATAAAAAGAAGAATCCGTTTTTCAAACATGCTGATGCTGATTATTTTATTGCTCTGAATGATGATGGAAAAGTGGTAGGAAGAATTGGTGCTATTACAAACCAGGTTTATGTTGATCACTGGAAAGAGAATTATGGTTTTTTTGGCTTTTTTGATGCAGAAGATGATAAAGTGATTGTCAAAGCTCTTTTTGATACAGCTATCGAATGGCTGAAAGGTAAGGGCGTAAAAGGGTTTTATGGTCCAGTGAGTCCTTCAACGAATGATCCTTGTGGAACATTAATTGATGGTTTCGACACTCCACCATATCTAATGATGGTTCATAATAAGGATTATTACGATAAGTTGTTACTTGGTTACGGACTTCAAAAAAAAGTGGACCTTATTTCATATAGCCTATTCGAAGAAAAAATTCCGGAAAGAATGATAAGGCTAAGTGAAAATATTGAAAAACGGTTGGAATCACAGGGGATAACAATCAGAAAGGCTGATTTTAAAAATATGAAGGATGAGGTGCCGAAGCTAAGATATATTTATAATAAAGCCTGGGAGGATAACTGGGGTTTTATGCCAATGACTATTGAGGAGTTCGATGTGCTTGCAAAGGAGCTAAAATTTATTACCTCTCCCGAACTTGTTTATATTGTAGAGGATAAGGGTGAACCTGTTGCTTTTTCAGTATCACTTCCAAATGTGAACGAAATCCTTATTAAAATAAGAAACGGTCGTTTGTTTCCGTTTAACTTCCTGAAGTTGATAAGGTTTAAAAGGAAAGTTAAAAGCATGAGAGTTCTTACTCTTGGAATTATTGAAAAATATAGAAAAACAGGTATTGATGCCTGTCTGTATGTACGAACTACAAAGGGTGGTGCTAAACTGGGGTATCACAAAGGTGAAGCCAGTTGGATTCTGGAAACTAATACTGCGATGAACAGGGCACTTGAAACAATGAACGGGAAGCCATATAAAACATTCAGAATTTATAAATACACTTTTGAGAATAATAAAAAATAATTTGCGTGGGGATTTTTAATAAAAAGGATATAAGTATAATAGACCTTCTTAATATCTGTTTTCTGGCAGTTGTATTTGTGATTTATCTTTTTTCTCAGGCACATTCGCCATATTTATTTGGTCCTTTTGTCGTTTTCCTGTTAGCCGGAGTTGTGATAGGACTTGCTATTCGGTTACGACGAAAACCAAAAAATAATAAATTTGAAAGAATTTTCCTTGCAGCTTATCCGCTCATCTATCTCTTTGTGATTTT
>JAUVIX010000345.1 GCA_030592565.1 Chlorobiota bacterium | reverse complement strand
TTATAGCTGTTTATGGCAGTTTTTTAGTTGAAAATAAGTACTAAATAATTAGGTTTACAGTATATTATACTGTATCTTTAATTAAGCAAACAAACAAAAAACAAAAGCCATGAAAACAGAATTTCACACTTACTTAGAAGGAAAAGCAAGAACAGATGTCGCTTATGAAGCAACTACAGAAGCTATAAATACACTTGCTGAAAACTACGAAATGAAAACTAAAAAAGTAACTCAAGGCGATCGTGAAACTGTTGCTAATTTTCTTATTGAAAAAACAGGAAAAGTTGTTGATATGAGTTTGTATCAAGATGGAAATAAACTAAATTCAGCAGATTTCGATCTTGAAGGTACATATGAAACGTGGATGAAATTTTAAAATCATGAAAGATGTGAATGCAAGGAATAGAGGAGACAACGGGATGGGTACTGATTTTAATCATTAGTCATTCCTACCTCAATATGTAGTCACATCTTTTTTTAACTATTTTTATAAACAACATATTATTAATTAAACACTCAAAATCATGACAAACTCAAAAACAGTAAAAATCAAAGCAGGAGCATATAATGGAACCCACGAGTGGATGATGAAAGAATATGGTTCATGGGAAGATCATAATTGTACAGAAGATCATGTATGTGCCATCCTTCATAGGGAAATGGATAAACCAAATATAGAGCTTACCATTGAAGAAGCCGAGAAGTTATTAAAATCAATTAATTATCATTGTTCTGTGGGATGGGATATCTGGGATTCCCCCCAACAAGAATTAGCTATAAAAAGCACTTGGAGAGGATATAAATCAAGACTCGAAAAAGCAATTAAAAAAGCAACACAATGAAAACTCAAAATCATGACAAAACTAGAAATTAATAAAAAAACAAAAACAGAAAAAGGTGGTGGTTTTAATCCAGAACATAGATTTTCAACAGATATTAAAATTAACAAAAAGTATCATTCCTTTGAAAAGCCTTTTAACTCAAACACCGGCACCGAAATTTTTGTAACTACGATGGGAAAACATTATCCTGAAACAGAAATGATCGGAGATTGTTATAATAAAGCCGGATATATTGATGTATTATATAAGTATATCAATAATATATTAGGATAGATATTCATGGCTGGGCTCCTCCGGGAGTTCAGCCGTTTTAATTGCACTATCAAATAAAAACTTAAAACAAGAAAATCATGTACGAAATAGATCACAAACTAACTAATGATGAAACGATTTGCAGCTATTGTGAGCGTGTTATTAACAAACTCCACGTAATCAAAACATGGGATGATAACCAGGGATGCACAGAATGTATCGAATATTGTTCCTATTGCGGAAGGCCTTATTTTTCTCAGTCAATGTTTTTGTGTCCTTACTTTGACTTGATTTGTGACGAGTGTTTAAAAACAGATGACTACCGGCATTCAGTCAGAAACAGGGTATTAAAAGAGGCACTCCGCACTTACTTTGATAAGATAGATCACGGCAGAATTGAAGATGCAATAATACAGGTTGCTGAATTAATGGGATTCACGGACCTGGCGAATGAAATGAAATCAGATAAAAATTGAAGTTATAAAAATCAAAATCCAAATAAATCATGGAAAACAAAACAGAAATCGTAAAAATTAACGCTGATAAAATCAGTAAAGTATCTGGCTTTTCACCGGAAGAGGTTGCTATTGTTAAGGCAAATATTGCAAAAGGAGTAAATGACAGCGAACTTGCGTACTTTTTGAACGTCTGCAAAACAGTTGGACTAAACCCATTTGTCAAAGAGATATGGGCTTATAAGGATAACAGAGATAATTTACTTGTCTTTGCCGGTCGTGACGGGTTCCTTACCAAAGCGCAAAGGTCACCAACTTACAACGGACTGCGCTCTTCAGAGGTCAGAGAAAAAGATCAGTACCAGGCAGACATCCCGAACGGAGTGATAAAACACACCTTTACCTTTAAGGATAGGGGTGCTATACTTGGAGCTTATGCAATAGTATTCCGGAAAGACGGTGAGCCAACTGTTGAAACGGTAGAATTTGAGCGTTATAATAGAGGATTTGGAGCGTGGAAAACCCATCCTGAAGCAATGATAAAAAAGGTAGCAGAAACGAACGCATTAAAAAAAGCCTTTGGAATTTCAGGCATACAATCAGAATATGATTATAACGTAAAAGATAATATTGCAATTCCTGCAAAAAGAGAAGCTGTGGAATTTAGTGAAAAACATAAGGGAGAAATGGCAATAATTGTAACAATGGACGAGCTTGAAATGTACTATGAATCACACCCGGAACTCATAAATGACCAGAATTTTATTAACCACTTTAAAAAACTACATGATGAATTATCAGGAATTAATCAAGAAAATAAAGAGTAAGGACATAACCCTTTCTTTTAGCAGTCTAAAACAATTCGGAAAATCACCGGAGCATTTTATCCGGTATAAATTAGAGAAGTTCCGTCCAACTCCGCCAATGGTATTTGGTAGTTTAGTTGACTGTTTGATATTCACAGAGGACGAATTACATGACAAATTTATCATAGGTGCCACAATCCCGACATCTGAAAATCAAATAAAGTTTTGTCAGTATATATTTGATAATACGGATAAAGAAGTAACCGGTGAATTGATTAAATTTGCCTTTGCGGAAGCATACAAAAAAGGCAATCCTGAAGATGTTTACTTGAAATTAAAAACTTATATTGAAGGAGTTTTATCAGGGAAAGATGTAATTACTCAATCCGAACTTGACCATGCTAAAAAGCTAAAAGAAGCATTGTACAGGAACAAAGCCGGAGCAAGTTTAATGAACGAAATAACCACAACCCAACACAAATTGGAATGGGAATATTTGGGGTGGAAATTCATTGGCTATGCAGATGGAACCGATGGACTTGGTGGCAGGCTTCTAATGGATTTAAAAATAACAGACGCCGCCCCTAAAAAAGTAGAGAGGTTTATTTGGGATAGAAAAACATATGTTCAGCTCGGAATGTATTTTTTGGCATTGAACCAGAAACCCGAAAAAGTAAAGGTGCTAGCTATTGACAAAGGGTTAAACGTATCGGTAAGTGACATATCGGAAGATTATATTTTGTATGGAATCCAGGAATTTAAAGGGTGGGTGCGAGATTTTAACAAATGTATTATGTTAAATAGATTCAATTACAACTATGATTTTTTCGGGAAGCATAAAGGCGAATATCAGGTTAATAAGCCACTTTACGCAGACGAATTAATGCAGGTTTATGATGAGTAAAAAGCGAAACAAATTTTAAAACTACTGAAATGAT